>NZ_CP031611.1:304133-608267 GCF_001687475.2 Campylobacter hepaticus | reverse complement strand
TAAGAGAAGCTTTATTTAAAATGCAGAATTTTTCTGATTCTTTAAGAATAGGTTCTTGGCTTGGTTATACTAATCAAGTTATTACTGATGTTGTAAATATAGGTATAGGAGGTTCTGATCTTGGGGTTTTAATGGTGTGCAAGGCATTAAAAAATTATGCCCATCCAAGACTTCATATGCATTTTGTTTCTAATGTAGATGGTATACAATTACAAGAAGTTTTAGAAAAAGTTCATCCTGAAACAACTTTATTTATTATAGCTTCTAAAACTTTTTCTACTCAAGAAACTTTAACTAATGCTTTTACAGCCAGAAGATGGTTTTTAGATCACGCTTTAGATGAAAAACATATTGCAAAACATTTTGTAGCAGTTTCAACAAATAAAGAAGCTGTTAAGGAGTTTGGTATAGATCTTAAAAATATGTTTGAATTTTGGAATTGGGTAGGTGGACGTTATAGCCTTTGGTCTGCTATAGGTTTAGCTATTATGATTTATTTGGGTAAGGAAAATTTTTCTTCTTTGCTTGAAGGAGCTTATTTGGTTGATGAGCATTTTCATAATGAACCTTTTGAGAGTAATATGCCTATAATTATGGCTTTAATAGGAGTTTGGTATATTAATTTTTTTGATGCAGGTAGTCATATTATAGCTCCTTATGATTCTGTATTAAGACATTTTCCTAAGTTTATACAGCAACTTGATATGGAAAGCAATGGCAAGCAAATAAGAAAAAATGGTAAAAGGGTGAATTATGATACAGGTCCTATAGTTTGGGGAGATGTGGGTATTAATGCTCAACATGCATTTTTTCAGCTTTTACATCAAGGAACGCATTTAAGTCCTATTGATTTAATTGCATCTTTGAGAAAAAAAGGAAATTTTTCCCAGCATCATGAAATTTTGCTTAGTAATGTTTTTGCTCAGGCTGAAGCTTTTATGTTAGGTAAAACTCTTAAAGAAGTGCAAGAAGAAATGACAAAAAGAGGTTTTAGCGAGGATCAAATTGATAAACTTGCTCCTCATAGAGTTTTTTCAGGTAATAGACCTAGTAATGTTCTTTTGCTTGATGAAATTCATCCAAGAAGTATAGGATCTTTAATAGCTTTATATGAGCATAAAATTTTTGTTCAAGGGGTTATTTGGGATATTAATAGTTTTGATCAATGGGGTGTAGAACTTGGCAAAGACCTTGCTAAAACAATTTTAGCAGAATTTCAAGGTGAGATAATAAAAAAGCATGATAGTTCTACACAGCATTTAATTCAAGTTTATAAAAAATTTAATTCAATTTAAGGAGATAATATGCAAACAAAATCGAATAATTTTGCATTGATAACATTGACTGCTTTATTTTTCGCCATGGGATTTATTACAGTATTAAATGATATTTTAATACCACATCTTAAGGCTATTTTTGAACTTAATTATTTTGAAGCAGCTTTGATACAATTTTGTTTTTTTGGTGCTTATTTTATAACTGGAGGTTTTTTTGGAAAACTTTTAGAGAAAATAGGATATCCAATTGGAGTGGTTTTAGGATTCATTTTAACGGCTATAGGTTGTATTTTATTTTATCCTGCTGCTTCTACAGCTTCTTATCCTATATTTTTAGGAGCTTTATTTGTTTTAGCTAGCGGGGTAGTTCTTTTGCAAACCGCGGGAAATCCTTTTGTTACTTTACTTGCACCAGGAAAAGAAGCTAGAATGTTAACTTTGGTACAAGCATTTAACTCTCTAGGAACAACTTTAGGACCAATTTTTGGTGCTATTTTTATACTTTCAGGAACAGCCCAATATGTAAGCAAGGCTCAAGAAGCTCAATCAGTTCAAATCCCTTATTTGATTATAGCGGGTGTTTTAATACTTTTAGCTATTTTAGTTTATCTTTTAAAACTTCCTGATGTAAGAGAAAGAGCTGAGAAAATTAGTGAAGAAAATCATGATGGAAAAATTACTATATTTGAATATCCTCATCTTGTTTTAGGTGCTGCAGCTATATTTTTTTATGTTGGAGCTGAAGTATCAATTGGTTCATTTTTAATTTTAACCATGAAGCAATTTTCTAATGTAGAAGAATTTTTAGGTGCAAAATATATAGCATTTTATTGGGGTGGTGCTATGATAGGAAGATTTATAGGAAGTGCTATAATGAGTGTTATAACCCCAAATAAATATTTAGCTTTTAATGCCATTGTAAGCATTAGTTTAATTATATTAGCTGTTTTAGTGGGTGGAAAAATTGCAATGGCAGCTTTAATAGCTATAGGATTTTTTAATTCTATTATGTTTCCAACTATTTTTTCTTTAGCTACAAAAAATTTAGGTAAATTTACAAGTCAAGCTTCAGGACTTATTTGTATGGCTATAGTTGGAGGAGCTCTTATACCACCAGTTCAAGGTTTAGTAGCTGATTATTCTAATTTGTTAATTTCTTACATAGTTCCTATGTTGTGTTATTTTTATATTTTATTTTTTGCACTTAAAGGATATAAAAATTAGAGATTTTTTTAGCTCAATATAAAATTTTTATATTGAGCTTATTGTATTTCATCTTCCCTTAAGCTTATTCTTGTATAATTTCAACTTTCACTTCTTAAAAATCAATCAATAAAACTTTTTAAGAATATGTTCTTTAACTTATCATTGTTAAGAGTCACAAGCAAGTTTTAATAAAAACAATTTTACTAAACTTGTTAAAGCATAAAATGCTTTTATCTTTTCTTTAGTTAGTACTATTAAGTATTATTAGCTAAATACTTATATAAATACTTATTGAAATTAAATACTTAAATATTTCTATAATTTATAGCAAATATTTCTATATTTATAGAATATATAATTATATGTATTTAAATTAGGAATTAAAATATTTCTATATTTAAATTAAGATTTATTAAGTTAATGCTAATACTATCAAAGAACTTAAACACTAAAGATAAGTTTCAAATTCACAGCTTATATTCTTTGCTTGATTATAAGTATTTGAATGCTTTCCGTCTTAAGATAAAAAACATTTTATTTAAATTATTTAAAAACTTTAACAAGGAAGTGATGCGTTTTAGAATAAAAAAGCTCAAAATAATATTTATATAATCTTTATATATAATCTAATGCTTATATATAAATATGCTTATATGAATCTATTTAATAGCTTTTATGCAAAAACTTTTTTAGTGAATTTAAAACTAAAAAAGATAAAAAGGTAAGCTACTAAGAGCGAATGGTGGATGCCTTGACTGGTAAAGGCGATGAAGGACGTACTAGACTGCGATAAGCTACGGGGAGTTGTCAAGAAACTTTGATCCGTAGATTTCCGAATGGGGCAACCCAATGTATAGAGATATACATTACCTATATAGGAGCGAACGAGGGGAATTGAAACATCTTAGTACCCTTAGGAAAAGAAATCAATAGAGATTGCGTCAGTAGCGGCGAGCGAAAGCGCAAGAGGGCAAACCCAGTGCTTGCACTGGGGGTTGTAGGACTGCAATGTGCAAGAGGTGAGTTTAGCAAAACATTCTGGAAAGTATAGCCATAGAGGGTGATAGTCCCGTATGCGAAAAACAAACCTTAGCTAGCAGTATCCTGAGTAGGGCGGGACACGAGAAATCCTGTCTGAAGCTGGGTCGACCACGATCCAACCCTAAATACTAATACCAGATCGATAGCGTACAAGTACCGTGAGGGAAAGGTGAAAAGAACTGAGGTGATCAGAGTGAAATAGAACCTAAAACCATTTGCTTACAATCATTCAGAGCACTATGTAGCAATACAGTGTGATGGACTGCCTTTTGCATAATGAGCCTGCGAGTTGTGGTGTCTGGCAAGGTTAAGCAAACGCGAAGCCGTAGCGAAAGCGAGTCTGAATAGGGCGCTTAGTCAGATGCTGCAGACCCGAAACGAAGTGATCTATCCATGAGCAAGTTGAAGCTAGTGTAAGAACTAGTGGAGGACTGAACCCATAGGCGTTGAAAAGCCCCGGGATGACTTGTGGATAGGGGTGAAAGGCCAATCAAACTTCGTGATAGCTGGTTCTCTCCGAAATATATTTAGGTATAGCGTTGTGTCGTAGTATAAGGGGGTAGAGCACTGAATGGGCTAGGGCATACACCAATGTACCAAACCCTATCAAACTCCAAATACCTTATATGTAATCACAGCAGTCAGGCGGCGAGTGATAAAATCCGTCGTCAAGAGGGAAACAACCCAGACTACCAGCTAAGGTCCCCAAATCTTACTTAAGTGGAAAACGATGTGAACTTACTTAAACAACCAGGAGGTTGGCTTAGAAGCAGCCATCCTTTAAAGAAAGCGTAATAGCTCACTGGTCTAGTGATTTCGCGCGGAAAATATAACGGGGCTAAAGTAAGTACCGAAGCTGTAGACTTGCACACAACTTAGATTATTTAAGTTTAAAATATAAAACAAGGTAAGTTATATTTTTACTGATTTTTATAGAATTAAAAACAGAAATAAAATTTAAGTCATAATATACTTAAAGCTAAGTAGTTTAAGTTGTGTGCAAGTGGTAGGAGAGCGTTCTATTTGCGTTGAAGGTATACCGGTAAGGAGTGCTCGAGCGAATAGAAGTGAGCATGCAGGCATGAGTAGCGATAATTAATGTGAGAATCATTAACGCCGTAAACCCAAGGTTTCCTACGCGATGCTCGTCATCGTAGGGTTAGTCGGGTCCTAAGTCGAGTCCGAAAGGGGTAGACGATGGCAAATTGGTTAATATTCCAATACCAACATTAGTGTGCGATGGAAGGACGCTTAGGGCTAAGGGGGCTAGCGGATGGAAGTGCTAGTCTAAGGATGTAGGAGCTTATACAGGCAAATCCGTATAAGAATACTCTGAGATCTTAAAGGCTTTTTGAAGTCTTCGGATGGATAGAAGAACCCCTGATGCCGTCGAGCCAAGAAAAGTTTCTAAGTTTAGCTAATGTTGCCCGTACCGTAAACCGACACAGGTGGGTGGGATGAGTATTCTAAGGCGCGTGGAAGAACTCTCTTTAAGGAACTCTGCAAAATAGCACCGTATCTTCGGTATAAGGTGTGGTTCGCTTCGTATTAGGATTTACTCCAAAAGCGAAGAAACTTACAACAAAGAGTCCCTCCCGACTGTTTACCAAAAACACAGCACTCTGCTAACTCGTAAGAGGATGTATAGGGTGTGACGCCTGCCCGGTGCTCGAAGGTTAATTGATGGGGTTAGCATTAGCAAAGCTCTTGATCGAAGCCCGAGTAAACGGCGGCCGTAACTATAACGGTCCTAAGGTAGCGAAATTCCTTGTCGGTTAAATACCGACCTGCATGAATGGCGTAACGAGATGGGAGCTGTCTCAAAGAGGGATCCAGTGAAATTGTAGTGGAGGTGAAAATTCCTCCTATCCGCGGCAAGACGGAAAGACCCCGTGGACCTTTACTACAGCTTGACACTGCTATTTGGATAAGAATGTGCAGGATAGGTGGGAGGCTTTGAGTATATGACGCTAGTTATATAGGAGCCATTGTTGAGATACCACTCTTTCTTATTTGGGTAGCTAACCAGCTTGAGTTATCCTCAAGTGGGACAATGTCTGGTGGGTAGTTTGACTGGGGCGGTCGCCTCCCAAATAATAACGGAGGCTTACAAAGGTTGGCTCAGAACGGTTGGAAATCGTTCGTAGAGTATAAAGGTATAAGCCAGCTTAACTGCAAGACATACAAGTCAAGCAGAGACGAAAGTCGGTCTTAGTGATCCGGTGGTTCTGTGTGGAAGGGCCATCGCTCAAAGGATAAAAGGTACCCCGGGGATAACAGGCTGATCTCCCCCAAGAGCTCACATCGACGGGGAGGTTTGGCACCTCGATGTCGGCTCATCGCATCCTGGGGCTGGAGCAGGTCCCAAGGGTATGGCTGTTCGCCATTTAAAGCGGTACGCGAGCTGGGTTCAGAACGTCGTGAGACAGTTCGGTCCCTATCTGCCGTGGGCGTAAGAAGATTGAAGAGATTTGACCCTAGTACGAGAGGACCGGGTTGAACAAACCACTGGTGTAGCTGTTGTTCTGCCAAGAGCATCGCAGCGTAGCTAAGTTTGGAAAGGATAAACGCTGAAAGCATCTAAGCGTGAAGCTCACTCTAAGATGAATCTTCTCTAAGCTCTCTAGAAGACTACTAGTTTGATAGGCTGGATGTGTAATGGATGAAAGTCCTTTAGCTGACCAGTACTAATAGAGCGTTTGGCTTATCTTTATAAAGCATCACTTCCTTGTTAAGGTTTTTAATAAAGCTTTAAATATTTTTATATGAAATCTTTTAGAAAAATTATATTTTTAAGCTTAATAGAAATCTTACAAGTAAAGTTTATATTAGAACTTGCTCTTAACATTGTTTTTTAAATATTCTAAAATAAAAACTTATTAAAGATAATAATAAATTTAAAAAATAAAAAAGAAGAAAAGAAATAAAAAAGAATAAAAACTAAAAAATAAAAGCTTTATTCTAAACTAGATTTTTCAAAGAATATTTAAATAACAATGTCCGTGATTATACAGATGTGGAAACGCCTTGCTCCATCCCGAACCAAGAAGCTAAGCACATCGTGGGTGATGATACTACGCCTTACTGGCAGGGGGAAAGTAACTCATTGCGGACTTGTTAGACTGCTTTATTATTCTTAGTTTTTCTTTCTTTTATTTCAATCTTTTAAATTATTATTGTGTAGAGGCTTATGGTTTATTTTATAGTATTTATACTTGTATAATATATTATTTATATTTTTAATATTTATGCTTATAGTATTTTTTATTTTTAAATTGAAAAATTAATTTATTTATTAAATAAGTTTTATGTATTGATAGAATTAAATGGTAATGATGAGAATATGAGTTGAATGGTTTTTAGCTTTAAGATTTTTTAATTTATATATTCTAACTTATTGGTTTTTTAATTTATTATAATTTTTAGTATCACTAAAATAGAATTCTTATATATTATTATTGTGTTGTTACTTGTTTATATATTCTTAGCACTTATAATTTATCATGCTTTGGTTTTAATATTTTAGTAAGCATGTTTAAAAGTTTATAGTGTTTTTAAATTTAAATTATTAAATGAGGATTTATAAAGTGTCTTGATAAAATATGAAAATTTATAATTTAAATTTTAAAGTATTTTTACTTGAAGCAAGGAGTAATAGTTTGATTATTAAGGCTTATGATTCTTGTGAAATAGTAGAGTTTAATAAAGAAATGATTGAAGGTTGAAGATAGGTAAAAGAATTATAGAAAAAAAGAAATGCATTGAGTTTAATTTCATCTTTTAAATCATTGGTTAAGGTTTTTAGTATTAATATTACTAAAAGATAGAATTCTTTTGAATTATTTCTTATTGCTTTTATAATAGAGTTAGAATACTTCTTTATTTTTAAAATTATTTTAGTTTTTGTATTTTATGATCAAAATAGTATTAATAATTTATATAAGTTAATAGATAAAAAAGTATTATTATAAATTATATATTTATTATAAAAGTAGAATAAAATTTATCACTTAAATTTTAAACAATGTTTAAGCTTTATTTTTAAAATTTCAATCTTTTATATAGTATATATTTATAAAAGAATGATCTTATAATATTTTGATTAATGGCTTTATTTTTAAATAATTAAAAGATTTCATTCATATAAGCTTTAATATGTTTTTAATAAAATAATATAATAATTTGTATTTTATATTTTTTAATCTTTTAGAAAAAGGCTTAAAGTATTTTAGGCTTAATGATGTTTATTTGGTATTATTTAAAAACAAAAATTATATAAAGTTTATAATGATATTTTTAATGTTTAAAGGTATATTTATTAAGTAAAATAATAATTGCAATATTAAGTTTACTTAATTAAAAAGATAATCTTTATATTTTTTATAAAAAATTTTTATATTATTTTTTAGAATTAAAATTAATAATAAATTTTTAAATATAAAGATTTATTAAAATAAAACGCTTAAATTGTTAATTTATAGTTATTGATAAAATAAAAGTATATATGATTTTATATCCACAAAGGAATTATAAGAAAAGATATTTAAAAATAATAATTTTTTAAATTAACAGATTTAAAGTCTATTCAATAAAAATATTAAAAAAATAATTATGATTTAATTTAAAGTTTTAGATTTAAAGATGAGGATTAATTAGAATATATGATGAAATAAAAATTAAGATTATGATTATATTTTCTTATGATTGATAATGAGCTATTATTAAAAAGATGTTGAATGAAGGGTTTTATAAAGATTTGTGCGAGTGAAAAATATGAAAATAAAAGATGAAATGGTATAAAAAAACAAACTTTAGTCTTATAGACTAAATAAAATTAAGTTATTTTTTTATATTTATACTTGACAAAATAACACTCAAAGTTGTATAATACCTTTAGCAATCTAAAAATAGAGTGCTAAAATTTCAAGGAAATAGTGATGAAAAGCCAAAATAAAAAGGATTTGATTTTAGATTCTATCATTCAAACTTATCTTTTGGATAATGCTCCTATTGGATCTAATGAACTTAATTTAAATCTTTGTATTCCTGCATCAACTATACGTGTTTATCTTAAAAGACTTAGTGATGAAGGCTTAATCACTCAACTTCATATAAGTAGTGGTAGAATTCCTACTATTTTAACAATGCAAAATTATTGGCAGAGTTTTTGGGAGGGTGAACAAAATAAAGATATTTATATAAAAAATGAAGATTGTTTAAAAGAACTTAGTAAAGAATTCGAAATTTATTGTCTTGTTTATGGAGGTAGAAGTTTAGTGCTTACAGAAGTACTTGAACTTAATACTAAATTTATAATACTCGATTTTAAAGAAGAAGAACTTGTTTTAAAATATGAGAAAGAAGCTTGGAATTTTTTGCAAAGTCTTGTAGGACTTGATCTTTTTAGTATAGAAAATATAGCTTTGAAAGTTCATTTTATAGAGCTTATAGAAAAAATAGCTAATTTAAGACAAGGTTTGATTTATTATAGAACTAATGAAGAAAGAGCTTATCAAATTTATCAAAATGATGAATTTGTTAAGCTCTTAGATTGTAGAGTTCATCATTGTTTTAAGGATAGTCTTGAATTTGAACCTTTATTTAAGGAGGGCTTTATGGGACTTAAGATGGATGCGGAATTTTTGGGCGAAGATGTAAATATTATCTTAGCAGGTAGTGTTTATACTGATTATAAAAAGATATTACAGTATTTAAAGGAGGCAGCATGAGCGATCAAAAGCAAGAAATTGAAAGTGAAAATATGGATAATTGCGAAAATTTTCAAGATGAAAATTTACAAAATATTGAAGATAGTGATCAAGATAAATTACAAAAAGAATTGGATGAATTAAAAGATAAATATATACGTGCAAACGCCGAGTTTGAAAATATTAAAAAAAGAATGGAGAAGGAAAAACTAAGTGCTATGGCATATGCAAACGAAAGTTTTGCTAAAGATTTATTAGATGTTTTAGATGCCTTAGAAGCAGCAATAAATGTCCAATGTGATGATGAAATCAGTTTAAAAATTAAAGAAGGAGTGCAAAATACTTTAGATTTATTTCTTAAAAAACTTGAAAAACATGGGGTAGGTATTATTAATGAGGAAAAAGATTTTGATCCTAATTTGCATGAGGCTATGTTTCATGTAGATAGTAAAGATCATCAAAGTGGCGAAGTAGTTCAAGTACTTCAAAAAGGTTATAAAATAGCCGATCGTGTGATTCGTCCAACAAAAGTTAGTGTAGCAAAATAAATTTTTAATAAAAGGATAAAAAAATGAGTAAAGTTATAGGTATAGATTTAGGAACAACCAATTCTTGTGTTGCGGTATATGAGCGTGGTGAAAGCAAGGTAATTCCAAATAAAGAAGGTAAAAATACAACTCCTTCTGTTGTGGCTTTTACAGATAAGGGTGAGGTTTTAGTAGGTGATAGTGCAAAGCGTCAAGCTGTAACTAATCCTGAAAAAACTATTTATTCTATTAAAAGAATTATGGGTTTGATGGTTAATGAAGATGCAGCTAAGGAGGCTAAAAATAGACTTCCTTATCATATTACTGAAAGAAATGGTGCTTGCGCTATAGAGATTGCAGGAAAAATTTATACTCCACAAGAAATTTCAGCAAAGGTTTTAATGAAATTAAAAGAAGATGCTGAAGCTTTTTTGGGTGAAAGTATTACTGATGCAGTTATTACTGTGCCTGCATATTTTAATGATGCCCAAAGAAAAGCAACAAAAGAAGCAGGAACTATAGCAGGTCTTAATGTGTTAAGAATTATTAATGAACCTACTTCAGCAGCTTTAGCTTATGGACTTGATAAAAAAGACAGTGAAAAGATTGTAGTTTATGATTTGGGTGGTGGAACATTTGATGTTACTGTACTTGAAACTGGAGATAATGTTGTAGAAGTTTTAGCAACTGGTGGTAATGCTTTTTTAGGTGGAGATGATTTTGATAATAAGCTTATAGATTTTTTAGCAAATGAATTTAAAGATGAAACAGGTATAGATCTTAAAAATGATGTAATGGCTTTGCAACGCTTAAAAGAAGCTGCAGAAAATGCTAAAAAAGAATTAAGTTCTGCTAATGAAACTGAAATTAATTTACCATTTATTACAGCAGATGCAAGTGGTCCAAAACATTTAGTGAAAAAATTAACTCGAGCTAAATTTGAAAGTATGATTGATTCTCTAGTCGCTGAAACTATTACTAAAATTAATGAAGTCGTAAGTGATGCAGGTCTTAAAAAAGATGAGATTAAAGAAATTGTAATGGTTGGAGGTTCTACGCGTGTTCCTTTAGTGCAAGAAGAAGTAAAAAAAGCTTTTGCTAAAGATTTAAATAAATCAGTAAATCCAGATGAAGTAGTAGCTATTGGTGCTGCAATTCAAGGTGCTGTTATAAAAGGTGATGTTAAAGATGTGCTTTTACTTGATGTTACTCCACTTTCTTTAGGTATTGAAACTTTAGGAGGTGTGATGACTAAAATTATTGAAAAAGGTACAACTATTCCAACTAAAAAAGAACAAGTTTTCTCAACTGCTGAAGATAATCAAAGTGCTGTTACAATCAATGTTTTGCAAGGTGAGAGAGAATTTAGTCGCGATAATAAATCTTTGGGTAATTTTAATCTTGAAGGGATTCCGCCAGCACCACGCGGTATGCCACAAATTGAGGTAACTTTTGATATTGATGCTAATGGTATTTTAACTGTTTCGGCAAAAGATAAAGCTACTGGCAAAGCACAAGAAATTAAAATTACAGGTTCAAGTGGACTTAGTGAAGAAGAGATAAATAATATGGTAAAAGATGCCGAACTTCATAAAGAAGAAGATAAGAAACGCAAAGAAGCAGTAGATGCTAGAAATTCAGCTGATAGCTTAGCTCATCAAGTAGAAAAATCTTTAAATGAGCTTGGAGAAAAAATTCCTCAAGTTGATAGAGAAAATATACAAAAAGCACTAGATGATTTGCGTGAAACTTTAAAAAATCAAAATGCAAGCAAAGAAGAAATTGAAGCTAAAATGAAAGTTTTAAGTGAAGTTTCTCATAAATTAGCTGAAAATATGTATAAAAAAGATGAAACAAATACAGCTAATGATAAAAAGAAAAAAGATGATGATGTTATTGATGCTGAAGTAGAATAAGCTTTTAATTTCTTCAAATCAAGCCAAAATAGGCTTGATTTTTCTACATTTTATCTTTACTTAGTGGTTTTTTAAATGTTTTTTTAGAGTAATTTATATAATATATTTAATACATTTTTATAGAACATTAAGGAAAGATATTTATGGATGTAAACCAGTTTCAAAGTATTGTGAATTTTATATGGAGCGTAGCAGATGATTTGCTCCGTGATGTTTATACAAAGAGTAAATACCGTGATATTATACTACCTATGACGATTATAAGAAGAATAGATGCTCTTTTAGAACCTAAAAAAGATGAAGCCATAAAAATTTATAATCAATATAAGGATCAAATACAAAATTTAGATACTTTTCCAATTGTAAAAGAACTATGGGGGGGGGGGAATTAATTATTCTCAATTTACCTTGCAAACTCTTTTAAATGATCCAAAAAATATAAGAATAAATTTTGAAAATTATCTTGATTGTTTTACTGGTAATATCAAAGATATAATCTCTAAATTTAAATTTAAAAATCAACTTGATACCTTAGAAGAAGCAAATATACTTTTTGGTGTTATAGAAAGATTTTGTTCTCCTAAGGTAAATTTTAGTATAAAAGATATCTTAGATGAAAAAGGTAATATTATTCATAAAGGTTTAAGCAATCTTGGTATGGGATATATATTTGAAGAGCTTATTCGTAAATTTAATGAGGAAAATAATGAAGAAGCTGGAGAGCATTTTACACCAATAGAAATTATAGAGCTTATGACTCATCTTGTATTTTTACCTGTAAAAGAGCAAATCAAACAAGGAACATATCTTGTTTATGATAATGCTTGTGGAAGTGGCAGAATACTTGCTGAATCGAAAGAATTTATCACAGATTCTAATGGTTTTATACAATCAAATGCAAATATTTATCTTTATGGACAAGAAATTAATCCAGAAGCTTATGCTATATGTAAAGCAAATATGCTAATAAAAGGCGAAGATCCAAATCATATTAAATTTGGTTCAACGTTAAGTAATGATCAGCAAAATTTGAAATTTGATTTTATGCTTAGCAATCCGCCTTATGGTAGGTCTTGGGAAAATGATCAAAAGATTTTAGGTGTTGAAAAAAAGGGTTTTAATTCAAGTTGCAATGATCCAAGATTTAACGTGGGTATTACAAGTAAAAGTGATGGGCAAATGATGTTTTTGCTTAATATGCTTAGTAAAATGAAATTTGATACTTCTTTGGGTTCTCGTATTGCAAGTGTGCATAATAGTTCATCGCTTTTTAATTCAGATAGTGGTATGGTAGCTATAAGAAAACATATTATAGAAAATGACTATCTTGAAGCTATAATCGCTTTACCTACAAATATATTTTACAATACGGCAATTCCTACTTTTATATGGATTATTACTAATAAAAAACCAGAATATAAAAAAGGTAAGGTTCAGCTTATAAATGCTGCAAATGATAAATATTTTTCTAAGATGAAAAAATCTTTAGGTTTTAAACAAAATGAAATGAGTAAAGAACATATAGGAGAAATTACTAAATTATTTTTAGAAAATATTTCTAATGAAGATTGTAAAATTTATGATAATGAAGACTTTGGTTATACTAAAATTATTATAGAAAAGCCAAAAAGTATAGAAGTTTTAAAAGATGATGAAAAATTCAAAAAACTTAAAGATAAAGAAAAAATTTTAGAAAAACTAAAAATTTTAGAACAAAATGCACAAGATTTCAAAAATAGAAAAGAGTTTATAGATTTTTTAGGAGTAAAACTTAAAAAAAGCGAAGAAAATCTTATCATTGACAGTGATAAAAATAATAATACAGAAAAAATTCCACTTAAAATAAATATACAAAGTTACTATGATACAGAGGTAAAACCTTATATTAAGAACTCTTGGATAGCTTGGGATAGTACGAGCGTGGGTTATGAAATTTTATTTAACAGATATTTTTATACTTATACTCCATTAAGAAAATTAGATGAGATAAATAATGAATTAAAAGAATTAGAAAAAAAAATACAAGATCTTTTGAGTGAAATTATGTAATGAAAAATTTGAAAAATAGTAGCATAAAATGGCTTAGGTGAAATGCTAAGAGGCGTAAAGACTAAAACATATTACTTTTTTAAAAATCAAAAAAAAGTAATGATGTGAATTTTAGAATCGGGTTTGAAAATATAAAGAGTAGAACGGGTAAATATTTTTAACAAATAAAGTCGCGTTTAAAAGAGACAGGGTAAGATTTCAAAAAAAATATTTTTATGTCTTTATCTTACAAAAATATTTTTTGTTCTTAAAGATCGAGTTTGTGTTAGTAAATTTTTGGCTTTAAGAGTAAAAATGGGAAATGATAAATTTTTAAAGTTTTTAATACTTCTTTTTTATTTATAAATATTGCAAATAGTTCAACTTAGATATAATAATACAACGAATTTTTGAGAAATCTTAAAATTCCTTTTTTTACTACTAAAAAAGTAAGAGCAAATTACAAATTTTTAGATGAAAAATGTAAAGAAAATCTATTTATTAGTCGTATGTAGCACAATTAATTTATAAAATAATAAAATATGAAAAAAGATAGTTTAAGAAATATAAAATAAAATTTTTAATTTATTATTTTGATGATAGTTTTCATTCAATGAATGCTTTTGTTTGTAAACTATTGAATTGAATTAGTGAAGTTTGAAGAATGCTAAATATTGATATATAGTTAGATGGCGAAGTGAAAAGGAAAGTGTTTTAATTTAATATGTGGTGGCGCATTTATATATCTTAAACTATCCATAAAATAAAATTTAAATTATTATTTGATAGATGGAATAAATTTTATGAGTAAAATTGCTATATAGTATTTGAAAATCTTTTGGAAAAGAAAATTGAAGATATTTTTGAATTTAATTTTGGACTTTTTAAATAATTTAATAAAAATAATGAAATTAAAAATAAAATATCAAATATTATATTTAATATAATTTGTAATGATTTTGAAAAATATAATTTTCATATTGAGTATTGAATAAAAAATAGAATTTGAATGTAAGATTTTTTAATAAAACAATGTTTGAAAACTAAGAAAATGAAAACTAAAATAGGGGGTTAATACTTAATGCTTGTTAATTTTTATAAAAGAGAGTTTGTTTTTTGTTGTATATTTGATTTTAAAGTGATGAGATATTTTGTAAAAAATAGTTAATAAAATTTTTATTTAAAATAAGAGTAGAATTAACATAAGTTTATAGTCTATATTTTACTTTTTGTTACAATTTTATAAAAATAAAAAGGAGATTTGATGGAAATGATTCAATGGAACAAGGTTCAATTTATTCCTAAAGAAGTAAAAATCAATGTTTTAATTGATGATGAATACAGTAAAGAAATTCAAATTTTGCTTGCTAAAGATAGCATAATGAAAGAACATAAGGCTCCATTTGCCATTCGTATCCAGGTTTTAAGTGGGAAAATTTGGCTTGAAGCAAAAGATCAAAGATTAGAATTGAACACTTTAGATATGATAAGTTTAAAAGCAAATGTGCCACATTCTTTAGGTGGATTAGATGATACTATAATAAGACTTAGTTTAAATAAACTAGATAAAATTCAAAGAATTAATACAGTACTTAAAAAAAATTAATTTTTATTGTATTTTTTATAATCTTAGCTTTTAAAAAGCTAAGATTTGGGTTTTAAATTTAGAATTATTTATAATTTTTAATAAAATTACTGATTCTTTTTATACCTTTTTCAATAAGCTCATCACTTGTAGCATAAGAAATTCTAAAGTATCCATCCATTCCAAAACCAATACCTGGAACAAGGGCAACTTTTTCTTGTTCTAGTAATTTTTTACAAAATTGCATTGAGTCTTTTTCAATTTTTTGTATATTTACAAAAAGATAAAAGGCTCCTTCTGGTTTATAGACACTAATATTTGGTATTTTATTTAATAAATTTAAGGCTAAATTACGACGTTTTTCAAAAATTTGACGCATCTTTTCTATGTCCTCATCACATTCTCCATTTAAAGCAGGTATAGCAGCATGTTGTGTGATGGAACAAATATTTGAAGTGCTTTGCCCTTGAAGTTTTTTTATAGCTGAAATTAAAGCTTTGTTTTTACTTGCCATATAGCCAAAACGCCATCCTGGCATAGCGCAGCATTTGCTTAAGCCATTTATAGTTATGCTACGTTCAAGTGCATCTTTACTTACACTTGCAAAAGCGGTAAAATGAAAGTTATCATAACAAAGCTTTTCATACATTTCATCACTTAAAACTGTAATATTTGTATTTTTTAAGACCTTAGCAATTTGCACTAATTCCTCTTTAGAATAAATCGATCCTACGGGATTTGAAGGGGAGTTGAGTATTAACATTTTTGTTTTACTTGTAATAGCATTTTGTAGTTGCGTAGGAGTAATTTTAAATCCATTTTCTTCTAAACCTTCTATAAAAACAGGTATTCCTCCAGCAAATTTTACCATTTCAGGATAGCTTACCCAATAAGGACTAGGGATGATAACTTCGTCATTTTTTTCAATTAAACATTCTATGCATTGAAAAAGTGAATGTTTTGCTCCTACATTTGTAATGATTTCGTTAATTTCATAATCGAGTTGATTGTCTTTTTTGAGTTTATTTTGTATGGCTTTTAAAACTTCATTTATTCCTGCAACTGCAGTGTATTTACCACAACCTTTTTCTATGGCAGCTATAGCTGCATTTTTGATAATTTGTGGAGTATCAAAATCAGGTTCTCCTGCTGAAAAACTGATAATATCTTCTCCTTTAGCCTTAAGTTCATTAGCAAGAGCTGTGATAGCTAAAGTAATAGATTCTTCTAAAACCTGAGATCTTTGTGCAAGCATTTTATAATCCTTTATTTTTTTGCTTAATTCTAGCAGAAAAACACATTTTGTAATATAAAATCAAATTAAAATTTCAATTATTGTTTTAATAGTGTAGAGATTTGTTAATAATCAATTATACATAAAATTTTATGTATAATTAAAAATATTCTTTAAAATTAGGTCATCTTATATTTTAAATTAATATAGTGTAAAAATCTCTTTTTGAAAGAGATTTTAGGGAGTTTTATTGTTGTGAGATTTATTTTTTAAACTTCTTTTTTACCTATATTTTTTAAATATCCATTGTCATTTAAAAAAAGATAAAGTTCACCTAAAATATGTTTTTTTTGTTTTTCATTAACCAATTTGGAATTGCCTATACGTTCATTAAGTTTATTCATGATAGTATGAATATCATAGTCTAAATCTTCGAGTGTATCAAGTATGGATTGTGCCTCTATAATACCTTCAATTTCATAACCTTTTTCATTAATGCTAATAATAGCTTCTGTAGGATGAGTAAAAAGATTGTGCTTCATTCCAAGTACTTCTTGATAAGCACCTACAAGAAAAAATCCTAGAAAATAATTTTCTTTTTCTACATCTATATCATGTAAAAATAAAGGTTTATTTTTAGAATATGAAATTTCTCCATCGCTATCACAAGTTATATCCCAAATGCTTGCGCTTCTATTAGGTTTTTCATCTAAACGATCAAGTGGCATGATAGGGAAATTTTGTTCTAATCCCCAAAAATCAGGTATGCTTTGGAAAAGTGAAAAATTCACTAAATATCTTTCTTGTACTTCATCTTGTATAGCGAGTAAATCTGCAGGATTTTGTTTATCACCTAAGAGTAAAATAGCTTTTTTTGTAATTAAATGGGTTAAGATTTCTGCATTTGAACGATCTTGTAAATCGACATAGCCTAAATCAAAAAGCGTTAAAATACTTTCTAGGTGATCTATGCTATCGTGTAAATATTCTAAAGCATTTGAGGGTTTAATGCTTTTATAAAGATCATAAAGTTCATCAATAAGTTTAGGATTTTTTTCTTTAAGTAAAAGTTTATTTTCTGCATATTCTTGTGAGAAGAGTTCTAATACAGGTGCTACTAAAACAGCATGATTTGCTGCAATAAAACGTCCACTTTCTATAAAAATATCAGGTTCAAGATCTTTTTTTTGTTCTGCAATATTTTTTAAGATAAAAACTACATCATTAGCATATTCTCTTAGGGTATAATTTCTATTTTTTTCATTTTTAAATTGTGAATATTCTACGGCTAAACCGCCACCAAGATTAATAGCTTTTAGATTTTTAGCTCCCATTTTTCTAAGTTCTGTATAAATATTACCCGCTTCATTTAAAGCTTTTTTTAAGGGATGAATTTCTGTAATTTGAGAACCTAGATGGAAATGTATCATGGTAAATTGATCTAAGAGTTTATTTTTTTTAAGCAAATTAACTGCTTCTATAAGTTCAGTTGAAGTAAGTCCAAATTTAGAATGTATCCCACCACTTTTAGCCCAAATACCAACACCAGCAGAATGTAAACGTATACGTAAACCTATGTTTGGTTTAGGTTTAAAGCGTTCTTTAGCTATATCAATAATGGCTTCAAGTTCATTAAGTCCTTCTATGGTTAAGGTGATATTATGCCCCATTTCAGCGGCTATGAAGCCTATATTTATAAGTTCTCTATCTTTAAAACCATTAACGCTAATAGGTGCACCTTCGTTATTATAAGCCATAGCAAGTAAAAGTTCTGCTTTTGAACCTGCTTCAAGCCCATAATTATAATCTTTTCCAAGTTTTACTAGATTTTTTACAAAACCAGGATATTGATTTACTTTTAAAGGGTAAACTGCGTTAAAACCACCCTTATAATTAAATTCCTTTCTTGCTTTACTAAAATTTCCATAAATATTTTCAATTTGTTGTTGAATAAGATGAGGAAATCTTAATAATAAAGGACCTTTGTAGCCATCATCTCTTAATTCTTTTACTATATCTATAATAGCAGGTTTTTTTTCATGATTTATGCAAACCTTACCATTTTTAATGATAAAATTGTTATTTCCCCAAATATTAATACCATAGTCCATTATAAAACTTTCTCTAAATCTGAAATTTTAATTATTTGTTCTCTTTTATGTTCTAAATTCTTATAAAATAAAGTTTCATTTTTTGCTTCATTTTCTCCCATACAAAGAAAAATTTGAGTATGATTTTTATCAGCATATTCAAGATGTTTAGTAAGTTTTTTTGCTTCATAACTTAAGATAACTTGATGTTTTTTTCTCAGTTTTGTAGCTATATTAAAAATTTTATTGATATAAATTTCATCTAAGGAACAAAGATAAATTCCTAATCGTTTTTGTTTTTCTTCTTTTTGTTCTAAAATAGCAATAAGTCTTTCTATACCCATAGCAAAACCGATTCCAAACCCACTTTTTCCTCCAAGGTGTTCAATAAGTTTGTCATAACGTCCACCTCCTGCAATAGCAGCTTTTGCTCCAATTTCATCACTAATAAATTCAAAAGCTGTTTTAGAATAATAATCAAGCCCTCTAACTAATTTTGTATCAATTTGAAAATCAATTTTATTTTCTTTTAAAATATTTTGTAAAATTTTAAAATCTTGTTGACAAGAGAAGCATAAATTGTCATTTAAAAGAGGAGCAAGGGTGAGTAAATTTTGACATTGTTCATTTTTGCAATCTAAAATACGAATAGGGTTTAAGTTTTTTCTACGTAAACAATCTTCACAAAAACCTTCTTTAGTATCTAAAAAAAGTAATAATTTTTTACGATATGCTTGCATGCATTGTGAGCAACCTAAAGAATTAATTAAAAGTTTAAATTTAATATCTAAGCGTGAAAAAATTTCTACTAATATCAAAATTATGCTTGCATCTTCATAAACGCTTGCATTTCCAAAACTTTCAACACCAAATTGATGAAATTCTCTTAAACGTCCTTTTTGTGGTCTTTCATAGCGAAACATAGAACCATGATAAAACCAGCGTTTTTGCATGTTTGTTTTATCCATTTTGCTTTCTATATAAGCGCGTACTGCTCCAGCTGTACCTTCAGGACGCATGCAAACATGATTTTCTCCTTTATCAATAAATTCGTACATTTCTTTACCAACTATATCAGAGCTTTCTCCTACACTTCTTTTGAAAAGTTTACAAAGTTCTAAATGAGGTATGTTAATAAAACTAAATCCATAATTTTTTACTACTTCTTCAGAGATTTTTATTATTTTTTCATAGTAGTACGCATCTTTATCTAATAAATCTTTCATTCCTTTTAAGGCTTTTATCATTGTAAAAATTCCTTTATTTCTTGATGTAAAATTTCTTTGTTTTGATTGGCATTTAATTTTAAAATTTTTATTTGAATATTTTGATTTAAGAATTCTAAAACCTTTTCAAGTTTGTTTTGTACGTTTAAAAAATACTCCACCCCACGTTTTTCTATATTATCTAGTTTTTTTTGACCTAAGCGTTCTTTAATGAGTTTTTTATCGGCTTTCAAAAAGATTATTTTTTGTGGAAAAAATTCTTCTAAAACAAAACGATTTAAAGAAAAAAGTAAATGATTATCAAAATCTTGTGCATAAGCCATACCTGAAATAAAACTTCTATCACTAATGATAAGCTTGTTTTTATTGGGTTTTAAGACTTCTTCAAAATGTTGTGCACGATCTGCTAAAAAAAGTAAAAGTTCACTTTTTTTACTGATTTTATTATTCTTATTTAATAAAATTTGACGCAGATATTTTCCAAGTTCTGTTCCACCGGGTTCAAGTGTAAAAATACCATCTTTATAGGTCTCTTTTAAAAGAGTAATTTGTGTGCTTTTACCTACACAATCTATGCCTTCAAATGCTACATACAATTTTCATCCTTTAAAAAAGGTAAAATTTCTTTTGGAACAAGGGAGCTTACATCTCCATGGTGTGCTACTATAGAACGTACTATAGAGCTTGATATGAAAGCATTTTTTAAATTAGGCATTAAATAAATGGTTTCAATTTCATCCCAAAGTGCATGATTTGCATAGCCAATTTGTAATTCATATTCAAAATCACTTACTGCTCTAAGTCCTCTTATAATGGTATTAGTTTTTAATTCTTTAGCTAAATCTATAAGTAAATTATCAAAAGTTATAATTTCAACCTTAGTTAAATTTTGTGTAGCAAGAATAGTTAATTGCTTGCGTTTTTCTAGTGTGTAGCAAGGTTTTTTATATTCGCTTTTTGCTATAGCTATGATCACTTTATCAAAAATTTTTAAAGCACGTTTGATTACATCTAAATGTCCATTTGTAATAGGATCAAAAGTTCCAGGATATAAGCAAGTCATTTTGGCTCCAATTTTTTTTAAAAATATAGCAAATTTAAACTAAAAATTTTGCCATTTTTTATATAAATCATGTTTTATTTCTAAAAGATCTAGCCATTTACCTATAATAAAATTTTCTAAATCTTGCAAATTATCTATTTTAGAATAGCTTGCAAATACAGGGGGGGCTATAATAACATTCATTTGGCTAAGTTTTAGCATGTGTTCTAAATTAAGTGTTGAAAAAGGCATTTCGCGTATAGCTAAAATTAATTTTTTTCTTTCTTTTAAAGCTACTGCTGCTGCACGCATTAAAAGTGTATCAGCAAAGCCTGCATGAATTTTAGCTAAGCTTGAAATAGAACAGGGCGCAATAATGGTTTTTTCTATACCAAAAGATCCGCTTGCTACGCTTAAACTTAAATCATTATCATTTAAAAAATGAGTATTTTTGAATTTTTTTTGGCAAATTTCTTCTAAGTTTGTTTTGTTTTCAGCTTGAAAACTTATTTTTGATCCTTGGGTTAAAATACAATAAAGTTCGCATTTATTTTCTAAATGTTTTAGCAATTTAAGACCTAAATAAACACTGCTTGATCCAGAAATACCCAATAAGATTTTCATTGTAAAATCATCCTATTTTTTCCTATAATAATACCTTGCATGACTTTACCTTCTTTATTTTTTGCACGAATTTTTTCTCCCATATTACCATTTTGTAGAGCTATAAGTTCGATTAAAACATCGACATTTCCTTCACTTAAAACTCCTATAATAGGATCGTTTTTGTGTATTAAAGCGGTGATTTTAAACATATTTGTTTTTAAAATTCTATTTTTATTGATATTGCTTTTAGCTGTAAGATTATTTGCATCATCTAAAGTTAAAGCATTTAAAGGAACTTTATTAAAATCAATTAAGACATTTTTATAATCAAAAGGTTTAAGTTTATCTCCTTTTTTGATTATGCGTTGGCTTTTTAATACTTCTAAATTTGCTTGGATAAAATATCTAAAAAAAATATTTTTTTGGATGTTTTGAGGAGTTTTAAATTCGGCTCTTAAAAAACCTTGAGCTTGGTTAAAACGCCCATTAGCAATTCTTAATAAAGTGTATTGTTCAAAGTCTTTTGGTAGGGATTTTGCTTTTAAATCAATTTGTGAAATGATAATTTTGGGAAAGTTATTTTTAAATTCTTTTTCTAGGGCTATTTTTACTAATTCTAAATTTGATGCTTGAGAGAAATTTAATAAAGTAAAGAGAATTAAAAAAATAATTTTCATTTATATTCCAATGGTTTAAATAATGAAGTATTTTACTTTTATAAACTTAATAAAGTACTTAAAAAGATTTTTTGTATACTTAAAAGATAATGGTAAAAGTCTTGTTATATAATTTTAATTTAAAAATAAATTAATAAAAATATAAATTTATTATAAAATAATAAATTTATAAGATAGTTTTAAATGTTATTTATGATTTTTTAGAAAGTTTGGATTTTGTTATTTATGATATTTTATTGGTTCGAAATTTTTAGTGCCATTATCATAAAGATTGCAAGAAAATTAAATTATTTATAATAATGACATTGATTTTTTAGGTTTATTGAAATTTTAAAAAGCGGGAATTAATATATCTTTGTAATATTTATCAATAATAGCTTTAAATTTATCACTTCTTAAAATTTCATCAATAATTTGAGTTTTAATGCTATTTTTATCTTCTGAGCGTACTACAACATAATTTACATAAGGGCTATTTTTATCTTCTCGAAAAAGAGTATCTTTGCTTGGATTAAGTCCTGCATCAAGAGCATAATTGGAATTAATAATAGCTATATCAACATCATCTAAAGATCTTGGAAGTTGAGCGGCTTTGAGTTCTATAAATTTAAGATTTTTAGGATTTTTATTGATATCAAGTAAGGTTTTTAATGAGTTTTGATTTAAATTGATTAAACCAGCTTTTTCTAAAAGTTCTAAAGCTCTATTTTCATTGGTAGCATCATTTGGTATAGCAACTTTAGAACCTTTTTTAAGGTCTTGTAAATTTTTAATTTTTTTACTATAAATTCCTATGGGTGCTATGATTACAGGTGTTGTTGCAATTAAATTTGCATTTCTTTTTGCATTATATGCTTCTAAAAAAGACTTGTGTTGGTATAAATTAGCATCAAGTTCTTTTTCTTCTAAAGCACGATTAGGTAGTATATAATCTGAAAATTCTATTATTTTTAGCTCATATCCTTTGTTTTGGAAATCATTTTTCATGAGTTCTAGTAAATTGGCAAAAGGATTTGGTGTTACTCCTATAGTAATACTTGCTGCTAATAAATTAGATAAATTTAAAATACAAATAAATAAGATAATTTTATACAATTTCATAAAAATTCCTTAAATTATAAATAAAAAGTCTTAAATGAAGTTAAAAAGCAGGTATAATTGCACCATTATATTTTTCTATAATGAATTGTTTTACCTTATCGCTTTGTAAGGCTTTTGCCAAAGCTTTAATTTTTTCATCATTTTCATGTCCTATTCTTACAACTAGAATATTTGCGTAAGGACTTTGTTTATCTTCTATAAATACGCTATCTTTTGCTGGATTTAAATTTGCAGAAAGGGCATAGTTTGAGTTAATTACTGCAAAATCTACATCATCTAGAGCTCTTGGAAGTTGTGCTGGTTTTAATTCTACGAATTTAATTTTTTTGGGATTTTTAGTAATATCAAGAGGGGTTTTTAAAGCTTTATTATTCAGCTCAATTAAGCCTTTTTTTGCAATGATATCTAAAGCTCTACTTTCATTTGTTGGATCATTAGGAATAGCGATTGTAATGGCTTCTTTAATATTATCTAGGCTTTTATATTTTTTTGAATAAACAGCCATAGGTTCTATATGTACGTTAACAACTTTAATTAATTTGGTATTTTTGCTTTTGTTAAATTCTTCTAGATAAGGGGTATGCTGAAAAAAATTTGCATCTATTTCTGCATTATCAACTGCCAAATTAGGGAGTACATAATCTGTAAATTCTTTAATTTCAAGTTTATATCCTTCTTTTTCTAATTCAGGTTTTACTTGTTCTAGAATTTCAGCATGAGGGACAGGAGTAGCTGCAACTGTGATGGTCTGTGCTGCATTTAAACTAAGACTTAGAGTTAAAATACTTGTTATAATTATAGATTTAATTTTCATTTTTTTCCTTTTTTAGTCATTTTGTGCTTGCTTTATCTTATAAAATCACTCTGACTATCAGGAAGATATAAAATATTTACATTGATAGTCAGACTAACGCATCTGAGACATCATTTTGTTAATCCTTAAAAATTTTTTAAAAATTAATTTTACTTAAAAAAACTTATATTTAGTTTAAAAAAGTGACATTTTTTTATTTTTTAAGTAATTTATAAATAAAATACAGTGAAAAAATACTAAAAATAATAATTTGCCAGAAAAAATTCTTATCATTATTTATAATAATATTTATTCCAAATAAAAATAGTAAAATAGCAAGAATATATGAACTTTTATTATTTTTAGTCCAAGTATAAAATAAATTACCTAGAATTTGGACTATTTGAACTAATATAAGTAAAATAATTACTGTTTGAATCATAATTTCTTTATTAAATCTCTCATAACCATAACGAATGGCAACATCTCCTAAGCCACCACCACCTACAGCTCCAGCAAGTGCTGAAAAACCTATAGTAAAAATCAAAGTTAAAGTAATGCCATTAATTATAGCAGGAAGGGCTTCGCTAAAAATAACTTTAAAAATAATTTGTATATTACTAGCTCCATAGCTTTTTGCTGCCTCTATGACGCCTTGATCTATTTCTTTAAAAGCACTTTCAAGCATTTTAGCTAAGTAAGGAGCTATTCCTATGGCTAGAGGAACTATGGCAGCATTTGTGCCTATGCTGGTACCTACGATGATTTTAGAAAGAGGCAAAAGTACTACTATAAGGATTAAAAAAGGGAAAGCACGTAAGATATTGGTAATAAAATCTAAAATTCCATAAGCTAATTGATTTTCTTTAATTCCATTTTTATTCCAAATAGCAAGTAAAATACTTGGAATGATAGCTAGTAAAAATCCAAAAAATACAGCCATTAAACTCATATAAATGGTTTCATGAAGCGCAGGTTTTAAAATATTTTCATAATTTTGACCAAAGCTTGTGATAGAGTTTAAGCTTATTTCTTGTATATCTTGCCAAGAAAAATCTTTTATAAATTGAGAAATTCTATCATAAAGTGCATTAAACGCAGAGATATTTTCTTTATTCATGATGCTATCTCCCATAATACCCCGCTTTTTTCTATATATTTTAAAACTTTATCTTTGTCTTTTTTATCTATATTTATAACTAAATTACCTAAAGCTTTGCCATTTAGTTTTTCGATTTTACCCCAAACTATATTGCAATCAATATTTAACGTTCTTGCCATGTGGGTAATAATGCTATTTTGTGCAACTTCTTTTGGAAAATAAAGTTTAATATTAAGTCCATGTTTTGGTAAAAAATCATTTTCACCTAAAAATTTTTTCATTTTTTCATTGGGTTTTAAAAAAAGCTCATCAATAGCACCACTTCCTATAATTTGTCCATGTTCTAACAATAAAGCCTTTTGTGCTATATCTTTAACTACATCCATTTCATGTGTTACCAATACAACAGTGATTCCAAATTCAGCATTGATTTTAGAAATAAGTTCTAAGATATTTTTTGTTGTATTAGGATCAAGAGCTGAAGTTGCTTCATCGCTAAGTAAAATTTTTGGATTTAAAGATAAGGCTCTAGCTATAGCAACGCGTTGTTTTTGCCCCCCGCTAAGTTCTTTAGGATAAGCTTTATTTTTGTGATCAAGCCCTACAATTTCAAGTAAAGTATTAACTTTTTGAGTGATTTCTTTTTCACTCATATATGCTTTATTGAAAAGTTTAGCATGAAATTTACATTGAGTATAATGTGTTCTTAAAGGCATGGCAACATTTTCAAATACATTTTTACGTTCCATTAAGGCAAAATTTTGAAAAATCATGCCTATATCTTTTCTTAGCATTCTAAGTTCTTTTGGCTTTTCTTGTCTTAAGTGTTTAATTTCATAATCAAAAACTTTTAAACTTCCTTCTTGATAATTTTCAAGTCCATTAATACATCTTAAAAGTGTAGATTTTCCAGCTCCACTATGTCCTACAATGGCATAAATCTCTCCTTGTTTAATTTCTAAGGAAACATCATTAATTACCAATTCTTTGCCATAATATTTTTTTAAATTTGTTATTTTTATCAAAGTTTCAACCTCTTAAATTTTGAAGTTCAGATGATATTTTTTCAAGTTGATTTTTTATGTTATTTAGGGCTTGTTTATTTTGTTCTATTATATTTTTAGGGGCATGGGCAATGAATTTTTCATTTAAAAGCATAGATTCAAGCTTGATACTTTCTTTTTCAAGTTTATTTTTTTGATTTTCAAGTCTTATTAAAATACCATTTAAATCAACATTCTCTAGCGCTATAAAAATTTCTAAATTTTCACTAAGATCGCATATTGCTTTTGGTAATTTATCTTGAATAAATTCTATTTGTTCACATTTGGCTAACATGGTTATAAAAGCTATATAAGGCTTAAGGATGTTTTGCATTGTTTCATCATGTAATTTAATATAAGCTTTTTCTATCTTAGAATTTCCAAGCTCTATTAAACTTTTAGCACGACGAATGCTAATAATGCTTTCTATTAGTAAAGAAAAAACTTTTTCTATATTTTGATCTTGCTTATTAAATTGGGGATATTTGCTTATCATTATAGAATCATTTGTTTGCAGTTTTGTCCCACTTAATTTGTGATATAAATATTCGCTAATAAATGGCATAAAAGGATTAAGAAGTTTTAATGCTTCTTTAAAAATACTTCCAAGTTCTTTGACGCTTGATTTTTCTGCTTTACTAAGCTCTATACCCCAATCGCAAAAATCATCCCAGAAAAATTTATATAAGGTAGTTGCTGCGTCATTGAAGCGATAGTTGTCTAAATTATCTCTTACATCTTTAACACAAGTTTGAAATTTAAAGTAAATATATTTTGCAAGTTCTGATTGAAGTTTGATGTTTTCTAGATTTTCAAATTGAGTTTCATTTAAAAGTAAATAATTTGTTGCATTATAAATTTTATTAGTAAAATTTCTTATTTGTAATAATTTATCATTACTGAGTTTAATATCGCGCCCTTGTATACAAAGCAACGCTAAGGTAAAGCGTAAAATATCTGCACTATATTCTTCAATGCTTTGATTTGGATCAATAACATTTTGAAGGCTTTTGCTCATTTTTCTACCTTGCTCGTCTTTTATAAGAGCGTGTAGATAAATGTCTTTAAAAGGAAGTTTATCTAAGGCATTAGTACTTTGAAACATCATTCTAGCTACCCAGAAGAATAAAATATCAAAACCAGTAATTAATAAAGAATTAGGATAGAATTCTTTTAAATCATCTTCAAACCAAAATTCATTTTTACCCCAAGTGTTGTTTCCCCAGCCTAATGTACTCATAGCCCAAAGTCCTGATGAAAACCAGGTATCAAGTACATTTTGATCTTGTTTAAAATTTTGACTTTGGCATTTTGGACAGTTTTTTGGTGTGTCTTGGCTAGCCCATTCATAAGAACATTCACAATAATAAACAGGAATTTGATGCCCCCACCATAATTGCCTTGAGATGCACCAATCTTTTAAATCTTTCATCCATGCATTAAAACTATTAATCCAGTGATTTGGATAAAATTTGCTTTCTTCTTGAGATACTTTTTTTATAGCATCTTGTGCAATCTCTTTTTTTACAAACCATTGTTGGGAAATATAGGGTTCTACAATATTTTTACAACGGTAGCAATATCCTATTTGATTATTATATTCTTCTATTTTTTCTATAAAGCCTAGATCTTGTAATTTTGATACAATTTTTTCTCTTGCTTGCAAACGTTCTAAACCTTGAAATTCTAAACAGTGTTCATTTAAAATACCTTTTTCATTAAATATGGTGATAAATTCTAAATGATGTTTAAGTCCTACTTCATAATCATTCATGTCGTGTGCAGGGGTAACTTTAACAACTCCTGTTCCAAATTCTTTTTCTACATGTTCATCAGCTATGATTTTAATTGTTTTTTTGCTTAAAGGTAAAATAACTTCTTGATTGATTAGATGCATATAACGTTCATCATCAGGATGTACCATAAGGGCACTATCACCAAAAAAAGTTTCAGGGCGTGTTGTAGCTACAACTAAAAATTTATCACTATTTTTTAAAAAATATTTTATATAGTAAAGTTTGCTTTTATTTTCTTTATATTCAACTTCTATATCACTTAAAGCTCCATCGTGGGTACACCAATTTATCATATAATTTCCGCGTACAATAAGTCCTTTATTATAAAGTTCAACAAAAGCTTTTTTTACAGCATTGATTAAACCTTCATCCATAGTAAAACGCAAGCGACTCCATGCAGGAGTGATCCCCAATGTTTTCATTTGATCTAGAATTTTTTTACCACTTTGTTCTTTCCATTCCCAAACTTTTTCTATAAATTTTTCCCTGCCTAATTCTTCTTTTTTAATACCTTGTGCAAGAAGTTGTTTTTCTACAATATTTTGTGTAGCAATACCAGCATGATCAAGTCCTGGCTGATAAAGAACTTTATAACCATCCATTCTTTTATAACGGGCTATAATATCTTGTAAGGTAAAGGTTAAAGCATGCCCTATATGTAACACTCCTGTTACATTAGGAGGGGGCATCATGATACAAAAATTTTTACCTTTTTCTTGTATGGCTTTATTGCCATAAGTTTCAAAATATCCTCTTTTTTCGCAAATATCATAATATTCTTTTTCTAAATTTTTATCGTACATTGAATTTATCTTTAATTTGGTTTTTATTAGGTGGTTGTAATTTCTATGATTTCACAAAAAGGAAAAAAATATTGAGCTGTATTAAGTCCAGTTTTTAAGCTTTTTATGTGTTTATAAAATTCACTTCCTTGACCACTTTTTTTAATTTTAAATCTTACTCTTTCTACAATCTCTTCGCGTTCTAAATGTTGGGCTAATTCTTTTGGATTGTTAAGATATGGGCTTAATTGTTCTAATCTTACATATTTATAAGCTTGTTTCATATTTGAAAAAATAATTTCTTTATTGTAGATGGTAAGTTTCATTTCACCTTTTGGCAGCATTTTAACAAAAACACTTAAGCGGTGGTCTTTAGAATTTTTATCTATAATGTTTAACATATCTTTTAAAAGATTTATTCTATATCGACTTAAAAATTTTCCATCTAAAATATAAACTTTCATATTTTCTGTACTTAGTTTTGGTTCTAAGCGGCTGTCTTTTCCTAAAGTTAAATATTCTTGAGCTGGATTTAATTTTTTAATTTTTTTAGTTTTATTGGCTTGAAGTTCTTTTTTTTGCAATGTTTCTTTTTTAAAGATTTTTTCTGTTTTATTGGTTTCTTTTGTTAAGGTTTTCATTTGGGTTTGTTCTAAATTATTTTTATCTTCAAATATTTGTCCATTTTTTATTGTGCTAATATTATTGTCATTTTCTAAATTTTGCTTATTGTCTTTTATTGTTATATTATTATCTTGTTTATCATTGTCTTTTAGCGATGATATATTTTGATTATAGGTAATATTACTATCATATGATGTTGCATTATTAATTATATTTGTAGATGAATAAGAATTATTAAAATCCTTTGAATAAGAGTGATGTTCTTCAGAATAAGTATCAGAATTTAAGGTGTGGCTTTTTGGTTTTGAGTATTCAAAAAGATAAAAATAAGTCCCGCTAAGTATTCCAATTATAATAATTAATACACCAACAATAATAGAAAAAACTTTAAAATTCATTTGTTATGCCTTTAAATATAGAATGTAAAATATTCATGATTATACTATAATGTAATATAAAGTAAATTTAAATTTTTATATTTTTAAGTATTTTTTTTCTATAATTTAAATTTTTTCAAGGTGTAAAATGCCATTTTCAAAATTAAATCATGAACAATACCTTGCTGCTACTGCAAATTTTGGGCACAATCTTATTATTGCAAGCGCAGGAACTGGTAAAACATCTACTATTGTTGCTAGAATTGCTTATCTTTTGCAACAAGGTGTTGCACCAAAAAATATTATGCTTCTTACTTTTACAAATAAAGCTAGTAAAGAAATGATAGGTCGTTTGGGGAAATTTTTTGATAAAAATATCACAAATAAGATACTTGCAGGGACTTTTCATAGCATGGCTTATACTTTACTTAAAAATGCTAATAAAGATATTGCTTTAAAACAAGCAAGTGAGCTTAAAACTTTATTAAAAAGTGTCTATGAAAAAAGAACTTTTAGACATTTAAGTGATGTAAAACCTTATCAAGCAAGTTATTTATATGATATTTATTCTTTATTTCAAAATAAGGCTTATAATCAAGATTTTCATACTTGGTTTTGCCAAAATTATAAAGAACAAAGTATTTATGCTGAAATTTATGAAGATATTTTAAAAGAATACGATAGTGAGAAAAAACGTTTTAATTATTTAGACTTTAATGATTTGCTGATTTCTCTTAAAGAGTTTTTAAGAGAAAAACAATATGAATTTGATGAAATTTTAGTTGATGAATATCAAGATACTAATACTTTACAAAGTTCTTTAATTGAAGCTTTTGAAAGTAAAAGTCTATTTTGTGTGGGTGATTATGATCAAAGTATTTATGCGTTTAATGGAGCAGATATTAATATTATTGGAGGTTTTAAAGATCGTTTTAAAGATGCCCAAATTTTTTCTTTAAATAAAAATTATCGTTCATCAAAAAGTATTTTGGCTTTAGCAAATAAGGTGATTGTGAATAATGAAAGATTGTATCCTAAAGAACTTATTGTAACTAGAAATGATGAATTTAAAGTACCTTCTTTACTTGCTTTTGGGGAATTATTTGATCAATATCAAAATATAGCTAAAATTATACTTACAAGCGGGGTAAATTTAGAGGAAATTGCTGTTATTTTTCGTAATAATTCTAGTGCGGATGGTATTGAAGTGGCATTAAGGGAGCAAGGTATTGCAAGTGTGAGAAAAGGCAGCGGGAGTTTTTTTGAAAGTTTAGAAGTTAAAGCTTTTACTGCTATGTTAGCTCTTGTTATAAATCCTAAAGATATTATGGCTTTTATTCATTTAGTTCAATATACTAAAGGTGTTGGAGGGGTTTTAGCAAAAGAAATTTTTGATGCCCTTTTAAAATTAGGACATGGAAATTTGATAAAGGGTTTTTTAAATCCAGATAAAAGTGTGAATTTACAAAACCATCAAAAGAGAAATTATCAACTTGGACTTTTTGCTGATTTAGAAGAATTAGCAAATGAAGACCGTTTTAATTTAGAAAGTGAATTTAATATGCATCCTATTTTAAAGCTTTCAAAAATTAATGATGCGTGTGCTAAAAATTTAGAAAAAATTTATTTTTTTTTAAAAAAAGCAACAATATTACAACATTCTTTAGCTTTGATTACTTTAATTTATGAAAATTCTTTTTATCAAGAAATCTGTGAAGAACTTGCTATAAAAAGATCAACAAATAAAGCAGGGCAGGTTGATTTATTGAAAAAAAGTGAAAATTTAGAAAAAATATATACTAAATTTAGCGTTTTAAAAGAACTTGCAAAACGTTATAGTGATATTAATAAATATTATAATTTTTTAACTTTAGGTGCTAATGAGATGAGCAGCGGCAAAGGAGTAAATTTATTAAGTGTGCATGCAAGTAAAGGTTTGGAATTTGATCTTGTTTTTATTATAGATCTTATGCAAGGGCGTTTTCCAAATCAAAAACTTATGAGTATGAACGGGAGTTTAGAAGAAGAAAGAAGACTTTTTTATGTTGCAGTAACTAGGGCAAAAAATATACTTTATCTTAGTTATGCAAAGTATGATAAAAATAAAAAAATTTTTTTCAAGCCATCTTGTTTTCTTTTGGAGGCAGGATTTTGTAAAGAAGAATAAGTTTTGTTATTAATACTATTGATTTTATGATATTAATTTTTAAAAAATAAGATGTAGAAATTAAAGATTAAAATAAAAAATCAATAGCTTAAAAATTACTATTTTTTAATTATTTGGTCTTATTTTTTCAATATAAAGCTAAGGTTTGAAAATATAATTTATCAAGGAAAAAGTAAAATAATATTCAAAATTAAAATTGAAAAATAATTAATACTTGTCGGGTATAATTCATTTAAACATTAAATGTAAATTAATGTTTAAATTATGATTAAAAGGAAATAAAATGAGTTCAGTAAATTTTAAAGGAAGTCCTGTAAAACTCAAAGGACATTCTATAGAAGTTGGAGCAGATGCTCCTAAAATAACACTTAAAGCTAAAGATTTAAGTCCAATTGAAGTTGCTGTTTCAGGTAAAACCCAAATTATTTTAAGTCTTCCTAGTTTAGATACACCAGTTTGTGCTACTGAGGCAAGAGAATTTAATAAAAAAGTAGCAAGTTATGATGGGGCTGAAGTACTTGTTGTGAGTATGGATTTGCCTTTTGCTATGGGTAGATTTTGCAGTACAGAAGGTATAGAAAATTTAAGTGTTGCAAGTGACTTTGTAGCAAAAGAATTTGGTGAAAAATATGGTGTTTTAATCGGTGATGGCGCTTTAGAAGGACTTTTAGCTCGTGCTGTATTTGTAGTTAAAGATGGCAAAATAGTTTATAAAGAACTTGTTGATGAGATAACGCAAATGCCAGATATTGAAAAACTTGATGCTTTTTTAAACGGTAGTTGTTGTGGTGGTTGTGGTTGCCATTAAATAAAGCCCTTTAAAAAAGGGCTTGATATTTTTTATAATTTAGCTTTTATTATTTCTTTAAAATATTATTAAATTGATTCTTTAATATTATTCATAATAATAAAAAAGGACAATAAAACTCCTATAATATAGACATTTAAAATTATTATTTTTAATTAAAAAATTTCAAGATATTTTTATTTTTTATTTCTTATAATGAAATGATTTTTTATCTTGGAGGAATAAAAATGAATAGAAGGGATTTTATTAAAAATACCGCTATTGCAAGTGCTGCTAGTGTTGCAGGATTGAGTATTCCAAATTCTATGCTTGGGGCGCAAGAAGATTGGAAATGGGATAAAGCTGTTTGTAGATTTTGTGGGACAGGATGTGGGATTATGATAGCTAGAAAAGATGGTAAAATCGTGGCTACAAAAGGTGATCCTGCAGCACCTGTAAATCGTGGGCTTAATTGTATAAAAGGTTATTTTAATGCTAAAATAATGTATGGTGAGGATAGGCTTGTTATGCCTTTATTGCGAATGAATGATAAAGGTGAATTTGATAAAAAAGGTAAATTTCAACAAGTTTCTTGGCAAAGGGCTTTTGATGAAATGGAAAAACAATTTAAAAAAGCTTATAATGAATTAGGTGTTAAAGGTGTAGGAATTTTTGGGAGCGGTCAGTATACCATTCAAGAAGGTTATGCAGCTTTAAAACTTGCAAAAGCGGGTTTTAGAACAAATAATATCGATCCTAATGCAAGGCATTGTATGGCTTCTGCAGTTGTTGGTTTTATGCAAACTTTTGGAGTAGATGAGCCCTCAGGTTGTTATGATGATATAGAATTAACAGATACTATTGTCACTTGGGGAGCAAATATGGCTGAAATGCATCCTATACTTTGGTCAAGGGTGAGTGATAGAAAATTAAGTAATCTTGATAAGGTAAAAGTTGTCAATTTAAGTACTTTTTCTAATAGAACCTCAAATATTGCAGATATTGAAATTATTTTCAAACCTAATACAGATTTAGCTATATGGAATTATATAGCAAGAGAAATTGTTTATAATCATCCTCAAGCAATGGATGAAAAATTTATTAAAGAACATTGTGTATTTGCAACAGGCTATGCTGATATTGGTTATGGTATGAGAAATAATCCAAATCATCCTAAATTTAAACCAAGTGAAAAAGATACAGTTGAGAAAGAAAATGTTATAACTTTAGATGAAGAAGAAGCTATAGCTCTTTCTTATCTTGGTGTTAAAGCAGGTGATAAATTTGAAATGAAACATTCAAAAGTGGCTGATTATAATTGGGAAATTTCTTTTGAAGAATTTAAAAAAGGATTGGCTCCTTATACTTTAGAATACACAGCTAAAGTTGCTAAAGGTGATGATAATGAATCTTTAGAAGATTTTAAGAAAAAACTTCAAGAATTAGCTAATTTATACATTGAAAAAAATCGCAAAGTGGTTAGTTTTTGGACTATGGGTTTTAATCAACACACAAGAGGTTCATGGGTAAATGAACAAGCTTATATGGTGCATTTTTTACTAGGAAAACAAGCAAAACCAGGTAGTGGAGCTTTTTCTTTAACGGGTCAACCAAGTGCTTGTGGTACTGCTAGAGAAGTGGGTACATTTTCGCATCGTTTACCTGCAGATATGGTTGTTGCTAATCCAAAACATAGAGAAATTGCAGAAAAAATTTGGAAAATACCTTCAAAAACTATTAATCCAAAACCAGGTTCTCCTTATCTTAATATTATGAGAGATTTAGAAGATGGAAAAATTAAATTTGCTTGGGTGCAAGTTAATAATCCATGGCAAAACACCGCAAATGCAAACCATTGGATTGCAGCTGCTAGGGATATGGATAATTTTATTGTTGTTAGTGATTGTTATCCTGGAATTTCAGCTAAGGTGGCTGATCTTATTTTGCCAAGTGCTATGATTTATGAAAAATGGGGTTCTTATGGTAATGCTGAAAGAAGAACACAGCATTGGAAACAACAAGTTTTACCAGTGGGTGCTGCAATGAGTGATACTTGGCAAATTTTAGAATTTGCAAAACGTTTTAAACTAAAAGAAGTTTGGAAAGAACAAAAAGTAGATGATAAGCTTACTTTGCCTAATGTTTTAGAAGAAGCAAAAGCTATGGGTTATAGTGAAAATGATACGCTTTTTGACGTTTTATTTGCTAATAAAGAAGCTAAAAGTTTTAATGCTAACGATTTTGTTGGAAAAGGTTTTGATAATACTGATGTTAAGGGTGATGAAAGAAAGATTGAAGGCAGCGATGGAAAAGAATTTAAAGGTTATGGCTTTTTTATTCAAAAATATCTTTGGGAAGAATACCGTAAATTTGGTTTAGGTCATGGTCATGATTTAGCTGATTTTGATACTTATCATAAGGTTAGAGGTTTAAGATGGCCAGTAGTTAATGGTAAAGAAACGCAATGGAGATTTAATACTAAATTTGATTATTATGCTAAAAAAGCTGATCCTGATTCAGATTTTGCTTTTTATGGCACATTTAACAAAATGCTTGCAAAAGGTAATTTAAAGGCGCCTAAAGATGATAAAAAATATAGTATTGAAAATAAAGCTAAAATTTTCTTTAGACCATTTATGAAAGCTCCTGAAAGACCAAGTAAAGAATATCCATTTTGGCTTGCAACAGGAAGGGTTTTAGAACACTGGCATAGTGGAACCATGACTATGCGTGTGCCTGAGCTTTATCGTGCAGTGCCTGAGGCGCTTTGTTATATGAGTGAAAAAGATGGAGAAAAATTAGGTCTTAATCAAGGGGATTTAGTTTGGGTGGAATCTCGTCGTGGTAAAGTTAAAGCAAGAGTGGATATGCGTGGAAGGAATAAACCACCTATAGGTCTTGTTTATGTACCATGGTTTGATGAAAATGTTTATATTAATAAAGTTACTTTAGATGCAACTTGTCCTTTATCTAAACAAACTGATTTTAAAAAATGTGCAGTGAAAATTTACAAAGCTTAATTATAAGGTTTTAATTGCAATGAAAGATAGAAGAGAATTTTTTGTTGATATTTTTAAAACTTTATGTTTTTGTACAACAAGTGGATTTTTAGTTAATTTTGCGTTAAAAGCTGATGATAATTATATTTTACGTCCACCTGGAGCTGAAAATAAGGCAAGATTTTTAAGCAAGTGTATCCGTTGCGGACTTTGTGTAAAAGCTTGTCCTTATAATACTTTAAAGCTTGCTACTTTACTAGATAGTCCTAAAAATGGTACACCTTTTTTTCAAGCAAGAGAAATTCCTTGTTATCTTTGTGAGGATATGCCTTGTATTAAAGAATGTCCAACGGATGCTTTGGATAAAAAACATTTAAAAAAAGGTATAGAATCTTTAAAAATGGGCATTGCTATTATTGATAGTGCTTCTTGTGTTGCACATTGGGGAATTCAGTGTGATGCTTGTTATAGAGCTTGTCCTTTGATTGATAAGGCCTTAAAACTTGATCTTAGGCGTAATGAACGCACTGCTAAACATGCTTTTTTGTTACCTAGTGTAGATCATGAAGTGTGTGTAGGTTGTGGACTTTGTGAACTTGCTTGTATTACTCAAAAACCTGCTATTCGTGTTTTGCCTCAAGAATACGTTTTAGGTAAAGCAAGTCCTCATTATGTTAAAGGTTGGGATCAAAAAGATGAAGAGCGTATTAAAGATTCTGATACTTCTAAGCATTTTAATTCTAATAAAGCTACTAATTATTTAAATGCAGGAGAGCTATGATGAGGTATTTACTTGCTAGACGTATTGTTCAGTTTGGAATTTTAGCTCTTTTTAGTTTTGAAAGTACTAATTTTATTTTGCAAGGAAATTTAAGTTCTTCTAAACTTTTTAATACTATACCTTTAAGCGATCCTTTTGCTTTTTTGCAAATTGTTTTAGCAAGTTGGAGCATAGATTTCATGGTTTTAATTGGAGCTTTGATTATCTTTTTTATTTATGGTTTGCTTTTAGGAAGGGTTTTTTGCTCTTGGGTTTGTCCTGTAAATTTAATTACTGATTTTGCTGCTTTTATAAGAAATCGTTTTGCTTTTAAAAATAAATTTTTAATTTTACCTAAAAATTTACGTTATTTTGTTTTAGCTTTGGTTTTAATCCTTTCTTTTGTATTTTCTTTGCCTGTATTTGAGAGTTTTTCTTATATAGCCATAATTCACAGGGGGATTATTTTTGCTACAAGTTCTTGGCTTTTTGTAGCCTTTATACTTTTTTGTATTGATGTTTTTTTAAGCCCTAGAGCTATTTGCTCGCATTTTTGTCCACTTGGAGCTTTTTATGCTTTTATTTCTTATTTTGCTTTGCTTAAGATAAAGCATAATAGTGATAAATGTACTCAGTGCTATAAATGTATTCACATTTGTCCTGAAAAACAAGTTTTATGGATGATCGGTAAAAAAAGTGCTAGTGTAACATCAGGAGAATGTATAAGGTGTGCAAGATGTATAGAAGTTTGTAATGATGATGCTTTAAATTTTAATATATTTGACTTAAGGAATAAAAAATGAAAAAGAAATTGATTTTATTTACAAGTGTTGTAATGGCTTATGCAATAAATAATGGAATAAGTTCAGAAGAAATTGGACTTAGAAAAGCGAGTTTAGAAAATGAAAATAAAGTAAAATTAGTAGAAGCAAATTTTACAAGTTTACAACCTGGAGAATCAACACGTTTAGAGCGTTCTTATGAAAATGCACCCCCGCTTATACCTCATGCTATTGAAGACTTATTGCCCATCACTAAAGATAATAATATGTGTTTAACTTGCCATGATAAAAGTGTAGCAGCAGATACTGGTGCAACTCCACTTCCTGCAAGTCATTATTATGATTTTAGGCATAATAAAACTACAGGAAATGTAATTAGTGATGCGCGTTTTAATTGTACTCAATGTCATGTTCCTCAAAGTGATGCAAAACCTTTAGTTGGAAATAGTTTTAAGCCTGAATTTAAAAATAAACAACTAAAAAATAACTCGAATTTACTAGATGTAATTAATGAGGGTGTTAAATAAAATAATGAAAAAATTTCTTTTTATTTTTAATCTTTTATGTGCTATGTCTTTTGCTTATGAATTAAAAATCAACTCAAACCTTACAACATTAAAATTTTATAAGCAAAAATTATATATAGGTACAGATAAAGGTGAAATTTTGGAATATAGTGTACAAGATAAAAGTTTAAAAGAGCTTTTATCTTTACCTAAAATAGAAAATTATTATGGCAATGATTTTGCTAAAATTTATAGCATTGATGTATTTAAAGATATGCTTTTAATACTTAGTGAGGGTAATTTTGGATCTAAAAATTTAAGTTTTTATGATAAAAATTTGCAAACTAAAAAACTTGAGGAAAATAGTATAAGCAAAGCATTTTTTATAAATTCAAATACCTATCTTTTGGTTTCTATAGGTTCTGAAATAGAATTAGTTGATAGAAATTTAACCCATATTAAAAGATTTAAATTTTCTCATTCTAGTCTTAATGATGCAGTATTGAGTGAAGATAAAAATAAACTTGTTGCTGGTTTTGAAAGTGGAGAAGTTGAGCTTTTTGATTTATCAAAATGGAAAATACTTAAAAATTATGATAAAATACATAAAGATAATATTTACCAAGTAGATTTTAAAAACAATACTATTTTAAGTTGCGGGACAGACAGACGCATAGGTTTAATTAAAAATGAAGAAGAAAATTTTTTACAAAAAGATTTTTTAATTTATACTTGTGCTTTAAGTCCTAATGGTAATTTAGCCATTTACAGCGATAATGAAGCTGGTATGAGTGAAGTTTTTGATACAAATAGTCTTAAATTAATTAAAACTTTTAGTAATGAAAAAATAATGAGTGAATTTATTATTTTTTTAAATGATAAAGAATTTGTTCTTTCTGGTTTTGGAGATAAGATAATATTTAGGAGTATTGATGAATAATCTTTCTAGTGTATTGATTTTAACAAAAGAAGAATATATTAATGATTTAAAAAAAGCTATTTCTAAAATTCCTTTATGCTCGGTAGAACTTTGTGAAAATGGAAAAATGATAGTTGTGATTGAAAGTGAAAATTTAGAAGATGAATTAAATTCATATAAAATGCTTGAAACATTACCTCATATTATTAGTATTAACATGGTATTTTCTTATCAGAATTTAGATAAAGATATGCAACAAGCGATTAATAGTGGGGCAATACAAACTATAACAAAGAATGAAAATGCTAAAGATATACGTTATTATGGAAGTATTTTTAATCATTTCACTTAAGTAGATTTATGATATTTTTGATTCCTTTTTTATTGATAATAGCTATTATTTTTGGAATTGATTACATATATTTTAAAGATCAAAATGCTTCAATTCAAAGTAAAATAGAGCAAGTGGATTTAAATTCTAGTTTAGAAAAAGAAAAAAGGCAATATATAAAAAATTTATTTAAAATACAATAATATAGAATTTTATTTTTTCTTAAAGATAAGTTAAAATGCTTTTTGATAAAATCAAAAAAAATATTTAGGACTATTAAAATGAAAAATACAGTCACTGAAGCTTCTATTTATGAAGCTCAAGGGCTTAAAGATGAAGCTTTAGAGATTTATAAAAATATCTTAAAAGAAAATCCTGATAATCAAAATGCCATTGATGCAATTCGCCGTCTTAGCGGATTTCGATCAAAACATAAGGATTTAAATACCCAAATGTTGGATTTTTTTATCAATATGAAAAGTGATGAAGAAATTAATGAATTTAAAAGGTGGTTGATAAAAATATGAATTTGGAAGATTTGGCTAAAAAAACTATTAGTGAAGTAAGTTCTATAATGGAAGAACAAAGAAAACAAAATGAAATTTTAAAAGATCAAGATCAAAAAATTACAATAAAAGATGAGTTTATTTGCGAAGAGATTGAAAATAAAGAAAAATTGTCAAATATCATTTCTTTAGAAGAATTACAGGAAAATCAAATAATACAAAATGATACTATTAAAGATGAGAATATACAACAAAAAGAAATAAAAGCATCTCATTTAAATTTTACAACACAAGTTTCAACTATAAATGAAGATATATTTTTAAAAAATCTTAGAGAAAGAATTTTAGTACTTTTTGAGGGTTTAAATAGTATAGAACAAGATCAAATTGAAAATAGAGTAAATTTAACCATAAACTTTTTAGAGTTTTTGCTTGCAAACATTGAAGATAAACTTAAAAAATAATCCAGATTTAAAATTTATTGCTGATTTTTTAAAATCTTATACTACAAGAGCTTATTTGGTTGGAGGTAGTGTTAGGGATTTGTTTTTAGGTTTAAAACTTTATGATTATGATATAGAAATTTATGATATTAAACCTAGTGATTTTGAAAAAATTATGCAAAAATTAGGAGCACAGGGTTTTGGTAAAAGTTTTTTTGTATATAAATTTAAAAATTATGATCTTGCTCTTGCTAGAACAGAAAATAAAATAGCTTACGGTCATACAGGTTTTAAGGTAGATATTTGTAATGATGAAAAAATAGGTGCTAAAAGACGTGATTTTACTATTAATTCTATGATGATAAATCTTTTTAATAATGATTTTTTAGATTTTTATGGGGGTTTGAAAGATTTAAAAAATGGTTTATTAAGACATATTGATGACCAAAGTTTTCAAGAGGATAGTTTAAGGATATTAAGAGCTGTGGTTTTTGCCTCAAAATTCAATTTTAAAATAACTCAAGAAAGTTTTAATTTAATGCAAAATATGTCTATAAAAGATCTTAGTAAGGATAGAATTAATGAACAATTATATAAATTTTTTAAAAGTCCTAGACTTGATATAGGTTATAAATATTTTCAAGATCTTGGTTTAGAAAAGGAAATTTTTGGTTTTGAAAATTCTTTTTGTACTGTAAAATTTCAAAATTTACTAAAAAAAAGTAGACAATTTGTTCAAGATGAGACTTTATTTTTATATTTATATTTGAATTATTTTCAATTAAATAAAGAAGAATTTTTTAAAAGAACCAAACTTAAAAAAAAATATTTGAAAAAAATTAATCAAGCCTTTTATTTTGATGATATAAGTGATTTTGAATTGGCTAAAATTGCTTTAGAAATACCTTTAAAAGATTGGCTTGGGCTTTGGGATAAAAAGCGTATTATGCAAGCCAAAAGATTAAAGCTTTATGAAGATAAATTTCAAAGTAAAATTAGGGCAAAAGATTTTATAGACTCTGGAATTTGTGGTAAAATATTGGGTTTAGAACTTAAAAAAGCTAAAGAAAATGAACTTCAAATATATATTCAAAGGTTAAATTCATGATTTTTATATTAAAAATTTGCACTCAAGATCAAAAAGGATTGATTTATAAAATTTCTAATGTGATTTTTAAATATTGTATTAATATAGTTAAAAATGATGAATTTGTAGGCGAGGGGATGTTTTTCTTTCGCGCAATTTTAGAGGGTGAATTTGATAAAGAAGAATTTCTTAAAGCACTTAAAGTAGCATTAGGACAAGAAGCTTTAATTGAGCTTTGTGAAAAAAGAAAGAAAAATGTTATTATTTTTGCTACCAAAGAAAGTCATTGTTTGGGTGATTTGCTCATAAGATATTATAGTAATGAGCTTCAAGCTCATATTAAAGCTGTAATTTCAAATTATGATTTACTTAAAGATTTGGTAGAAAAATTTAAAATCCCTTATCATTGTATTAGTACACAAAATTTAGATCGAAAAGAACAAGAAAACCAAATTTTAAATTGTTTAAAAAAATATGATTTTGATTATTTAATTTTAGCAAAATATATGAGAATTTTATCTCCTGACTTTGTTGCATGCTTTAAGGGGAGAATTATTAATATTCACCATTCTTTTTTACCTGCATTTATAGGTGCAAATCCTTATAAACAAGCTTTTGATCGAGGAGTTAAGATTATTGGTGCTACGGCACATTTTGTAAATAATAATCTTGATGAGGGTCCTATTATTACTCAATCAGTTTTACCTGTAGATCATGAATATACTTGGCAAGATATGAAGCAAGCAGGTAGAAATATAGAAAAAAATGTTCTTTCAAAAGCACTTGATTTGGTTTTTGAAGATAGAATTTTTATACATAATAATAAAACTATAATATTTTAATGCGATAATTTATGAATTGTTTGATTTAAGGCTTTAAAAAAATAATCAATATCTTCTTTTTCATGGGTATAATGTAAACTTATTCTTAGCCAACCTGGTTTGGTTTTTAATTTTTCATTGTCTTTTAATCCTAACAAATCATGTCCATAAGGACCAGCACAAGCACAACCTGCACGTGTTTCTATGTGATATTTTTTACTTAATTCGTAAGCGATATCAAAAGGGGAGAGTCCTTTAATATTTAAAGCAAAAATAGGTAAGCGTTGTTTTAAATTTTGTGCATATAGTATTAAATGAGGTATTGTTTTTGCTTTTTTAAAAAAATAATTTTTTAAAAGATCTTCTTTTTTTTCTATTTGTTTTACTCCTATGGCGTCTTTAATTTTAAAGGCCAAACTAGCACGAATGAGTTGTAAAATTCCAGGGGTACCTCCTTCTTCTAAGGCTTCTTCATTACAAAGATAGCATTGAGAAGTACGAGAAACATAACCTACAGTACCTCCAGCAGCAAAACTAGGTTTAGATCCACAAAGATCTTTTTTTATTATTAAAAGACCTGATCCTCCTATTCCACCTATTAATTTATGAGAACTTATAAACAAAGCATCATAATATTTACAAGCTATATTTTTATAAGGGATAAAGCTAGATGCATCAAAGGCAACTATACCTTTAAATTTACGTATCATTTTAAAAATACGTTTGTAATCACTTAATATTCCTGTGACATTCGAGCTTAAGGTGAAACTAGAAATGATTTTTCTTGTTTTATTTTTTTTTAAAATTTTTTCTAAAAAAAGAAAATCGATTTCACCATTTTTATTTAAAGGAATTCTAATACATTCACATAAACCTTCTCGAAAAGAAAGTTCATTAGAATGATGTTCATAAGGACCTATTATAACTAAAGGAAGGGAATTTTTATCTATTTGATTAAAATATTTTTCTTTTACAAGGGGTGGAATATAAATTCCTAATAATTCTTGAAATTTTTTAATAGCACTGCTTGAACCTGATCCACAGGCTATAAGAGCAAAGCTTTCATCAAGCGATAAACTTTTTTTTATATTTTGTCTTGCTTGTTCATAAATTTTTTGGGTTTTAAAGGAATTTAAAGAGCTATCAGAATGTGTATTTGCATAACTTGGAAGAATTTTAGCTAGTTCTTTTTCTACACATTTAAGGGCTAGTGCACTTGCTGTGAAATCAAAGTGTAAAACACCTTTTTTTAAAATAATTTCTTTTTTTAAATCTGAAATTTGCAATTACAATCCTTTAAAATTTTGGTAAAATTATACTATAAAAATACTTTACAAAAAGGAAAAATATAAATTTTAAAGACTTTTCAAGCTTATATAAAAATATTCATTTAGCTCAAATTTTTGATTTTTATAGTGTTTTTGATGGATTTGATCAATTAAAAGAATTGAATCTAGAAAAAGATATTTTTGAAAATATTCAAGAAAAATTGTTAAAAAATTATTTATTTGTAAAGAATCAATTTGATTTTGATGATATCATCTCTTATGCTTTAATTTTGCTTGCTAAAAACAATCGTAAACGTTTTTCTATTAATAAGAAAATACAGCATTTTAAAGCTTTATCTGCACTTCAATTTCTTTTAAAACAAAATATTTTAAAGCTTGAAGTTAGCAAAGAGACTAAGCCAAACAAAGATAAAAAACAAAAAATTAAAAAAGAACTAAGATCTTATGTTATTCAAGATAAACTTATGTTTACTAATCATTTTACACGTTTTTTCTTTTATTTTCTAAAACCTAATGAAAAATTGATTTTACAGGGAAAATATGAAGAAGTTTTAAAAAAAATTAAAGATAAATTTAAACTTTATCAAAGTTTTTGTTTTGAACAACTTTGTCGTGAGTTTGTAGAATATTTTTTTAAAATAGATGGAGTGCAAAGTTATTGGAATAAAGATATGGAGGTTGATCTTTATTATCAAGATGAAAAATTATGTCTTGTGGGCGAGGTTAAATTTAAAAATAAAAAGATTTGTAAAAATATTTTTAATCTTTTAAAATTAAAAGTAAGAAATTTAAAAATAATTCCTGATTATTATATTATAATTTCAAAAAATGGTTTTAGTCAAGAAATGTATAAAATTTGCAAATCGGGTGTATTTTTATTTGAATTAAATGATTTTAGAGGAATGATTAATGAATGAAAGTATTTTAAGAACTTTAGATTCTCATGAAAAAGAAACTTTGCAAAAAGGTCTTGAAAGTTTGATTGAACAAACTTATGTTATAGAAAATGAATATAAAATTTTAAATGAAAATTATAATTTTTTGCGTGCTATGGTTGATGAAATTATAGAAGTGCTACCTAGCGCACTTTGGATTTTAGACAAGGAAAAAAATATTATTTTACAAAATCAAGAAGCTTTAAAAAATCCTAAATTGTTAAATATTATTAGCTTAGATAAGATGCGAGATGAATTAGAATTTGAGGGAAGTTTTTATGCCATTAAAATCATTGATCATAATGAAAAAACAATTATTTCTGCTATTGATATTAGTGATGAAAAACGTAATGAAAGGCTTGCAAGTATGGGAAGTGTTGCAGCGCATTTAGCGCATGAAATAAGAAATCCTATAGGTTCTATTTCTTTATTAGCTTCTACTCTTTTTGCACGCAGTGAGTTTAAAAACAAACATATAGTTCTTGAAATTCAAAAATCTATTGCTAGGGTTGAACGCATAGTTAAATCTACTTTGTTATTTACTAAAGGTGTGCATATTAATACTGCTTGTTTTAATATTTTAGAATTAAAAGAAGAATGCCAAAGTGCTATTAATGCTTATAATTTTTCTGCTTCTATTGACTTTGTAATTGATTTTTTAGATATGAAAATTTGTGCTGATAAGGCTCTTTTGAGTTTGGTGTTGCAAAATTTGATTTATAATGCAATTGATGCTATAGAAGAAAAAGAAGTTGAAAATCCTTATATTCGTATTATAGCTACTTGTGAAAATGATCTTTTGTGTATACGTATTTATGATAATGGTTGTGTTATTAAAGATAAAAATAGAGTGTTTGAAGCTTTTAAAACAACAAAGCTTAAAGGAAATGGTCTTGGTTTATCTCTTTCTAAAGAAATTATTGATGCACATAAAGGAAATTTAGGATTTGAACTTGATCCTAAGAATTTTTATTTTACTTTACCTATAAATTGTTAATTTAAAAATAGCTAGGAGCATCGTTAGAAAAAAGTATTAAATCTCCATCTTTTGTTTCTTTGGCTAGGGTTTGTATTAAATCATTTTTTTCTTTTAATATAATTGTTTTAATTGTTAATTCTTTTTTAAAAATTGCTGCATTAATATGAGCACTTATGATAGCTAGATCAAAACATTGGTTGATAATTTGGCATAGTTTTTGGTTTTCTTCTTGATTGACTTCTAATATGCCAGGAGTGATTAACACTTTTCTACCTTGATAATTTTTACAAAGTTCATAACTTTGACTCATGCCTTTAAAATTTCCATTAAATCCATCATCAATAATTAATTTAGGTTCTTTTGAGATAATACAAAGGCGATGTTCTACAGGAGTGATTTTTTTTATATTTTCTTTGATTTTATTAAGTGTAATTCCTAGAAAATCTGCACAAAATATACAAGCACAAAGATTTTGTGCATTAAAAGCACCTAAAATTTGACTTTTAAATATTTCTTTTTTATTTTGGAATAAAATTTCAAATTTTAAACCTTCAAGATTTGCTTGTATATTAGAAATTTTATTATCATAAATACTTATAGCATCATTTTCTTGTTTTTGTGTACTAGAATGTAAAAAAGCTTTTATAAGTCTTTTTGAGTTTAAAGCTTCTAATTTTGTATTTTTAATATTTTCAATACTTTTAAAATACTGTAAATGAGAATTCCCTATTTCTCCTATAATACAAATATGAGGATTTAAAAAATTGGTAATTTCTAAAATATCACCTCTTGCTCTAGCTCCAGCTTCAACTATATAAATTTGAGTATTATCTTTTAAATTTTCATTAATGTCTTTAATAATGCCCATAAGAGTATTAACGCTTCTTGGAGTTTTGTGGCATAAAAAATCATCTTTTAAGAGTTCATATAAAAAATTTTTCATACTTGTTTTTCCAAAACTTGCACTAATAAGTATGATTTTAAGATTTACATTATTAAAAATCTTTTTTTTAGCTTTATTTTTAAAATATAAATTTGTTATAAAATCGTAAATTTTTAAACTTAATAAACTCGTAGGTAAGCAAGCAAGATTAAAAAGAAAAGAAATTTGTAAGGAAAGTAAAGAAAAAATTGTATTATAAATAAAAACAAAAATAAAAAACCATTTTATTTTTTGTGTTATAACAAGTTTTTTATCAATTTTTTTATTCCAAAAAAACAAAATACTAGTATGAATAAAACAGAAATAAATTAAGCTTATCCATGAAAAACCAAAAGATGAAATATAAATAAAATAAGGAATTAATAAAAAATAAATATGCCAAGAGTATTTATGGTAATGAAATATAACGCGTTTAAGTTTATAAGAATACCATTGTAAAGCACTTATAAAATAAAAAGTTATACAAATATTAAAGATTAAAGTATTAATAAAATATAAAAGATTTAACATATTTTCCCTTGCGATGAAAGTTTTTGACTGATAAAAGCACTGTGTTTTAAAAAGAAAAAATGATCGCCTTCTAAAGGATAAAAAGTGCTATTTTTTATAAGTTTATGTATTTGATATCCACAATATAAAGGTGTAGCTTGATCATCTTTTCCCCAAAAAATTATACTTTTTGCTTTTTGTTTAAGAAAAATCTCGCTAAAATCTTCATCAACTACTTTTTTAAAGGTTGCATACATAATAGGATTGAGATTAGCAGCATCTTTGCTTGCAAAATAATGGTAGAATTTTCCTAAACCGCATAATTTTAATATCTTGAAAATATAAATTTTTAAGCGAATTTTAAAAGATTTTTTATGCAAAATTCCAGCACTTGAAAGTAAAATTAGTATAGTATCTTCTTTGGCAAGTAAAGTGCTTATTTTTCCTCCAAAAGAATGTCCCATAAAAAAACGAATATTCATTTTTTTATTTTTTAAAAAAAGTTCTATAATATTAGCATAATCTTGAGTGTTTAAAACTTCTGCAATACTTGAATTTCCAAATCCAGCTAAGTCTAGATAAATTTGACAAAAACCTTTTAAACAAGGAGCAAAACTTTGTTTCATTAATTCTTTATTAGCACCCCAACCGTGTAAAATTAATATTTGAGGTAAACAAAGATCCCCTATGATTTCATAAGCAATTTGATAGTTTTTATTTTTATATGTTAGATCTGTTAGTGCCATTTTATACCTTTTGATTTTTGTATATATTTTCTAAAAGTTGCATGGCATTTTGTAAGCGTTGAAATTCTTTCATATTAAGCATTACAGCTTCAAATTTATTATTTTTTAAGATCACTATCTTACCGGATTGGCTTTGTTTAAGTTTTTCCATAATAGGACTGAAATTTCTTACTATTTCTGTAGCGGTATAAATTTCATCTTCTTTGAAAGAGAGCATTTTTTATCCTAAATACGTTAAATTTTATGTAAAATTTAACGTATTTTAACTTAAAAATTTATAATTTCCCCTTTTGTCCATGAATAGAATGTAAAAAATTATAATGGATTTGGATTTTATTTTCTAGTGAAATATTCTTAGCTAAAGCATCTAAAGTAGAATTAAAATTATCAAAAAGATAATGTGCTAAAGATCCAGGAGCAGGATTGATTTCGTTTAAATATACTTCATCATTTAATATAAAAAAATCACAACGTATTAAGGCGCCTTTAAATAAAGGATTATAGATTTTACGAAAATTATCTTTTAATTTGATTTTTAATTCAGGATTTAAATTTGCTTCTATTAATCTATCGTGTCTTGAAAAACTAAGGTATTTTTGCTCAAAATCTAAAAATTCTTTCTTTTTAGGTTCTTCTATTATAGAAAAAATAAATTCATCTTTTATCATACAACCTGCAAGATTATATTCTTTGATATCATTTTTAAATTCTTCCACAATAAGTTCATTATCAAATTCGAAACCTACATCTTTAGCATATTCTAAATCTTTTTTATCTTTAACAACACTAATTCCTATGCTACTACCTAATCTTACAGGTTTTATAATGCAAGGAAAGGAAATATTTTCATTGGTGTCTTGTGTTTTGTTTAATATGGTATAATCTAATGTTTTTACCCCTACGCTTTGTGCGTAAATTTTAGTTAATGCTTTATTAAAAGATAATACACTTGCTTCAAGCCTAGGTCCTATAAAATTAATGGAATAAAAATCAAATAAAGCGGCTATTTTTCCATCTTCTCCATCTCTACCATGAATAAGATTAATAATGCAATCAGTTTTTAATTTATTTTCCTTAAAAAATTTTTTATAAAAAAATCCACCTTGTTTTAAAAAAAGTTCCTTTTCTTTTTTATAAGCTTTAGTGCTAAAAGTTTTAGAATTCATTTTTTGTTCTGGGATATGATAAAATTTTCTTTCTTCATCGCAAAAAATAAATTCTAAATGTGTATGGATGACTTTTTTAAGTACTATAGCACTCACTATACTGATTTCATGTTCGTAAGAATTTCCGCCAAAAAGTATTGCATAATTCATATTTTTCCTTCATCCTAGTTTTTTAAGAGCTTCTTTAATCAATTCGCTAGTATTTGTTTGTTTACAAGTTGTTAAAACATTTATAATTTTATCTTGTTTAAAGCCTAGGGTTAATAAAGCAGCTAAAGCTTCGCTTTTATCTTCACTTATATTATCAAGTTTAGTTTTAACATCTGAAAGTTCCACAATAATGCGTTTTGCACTTTTAGATCCTATTCCAGGTACTTTTTTTAATAGATTTTCATCACCTAAACTTAAGGCCCTATAAAAAGAATTGATGTCTAAGCTAGAGCAAATAGCCATAGCAGTATTAGCTCCAATTCCATTAACTTTTAATAGCATTTCAAATATTTTTTGTTCTTCTTGATCTAAAAAACCATAAAATTTATTAGAATCTTCTTTAATGATTTGAGTGATAAATAATTCATATTTTTCTTGAATTTGGAGTTTAGATGAGCAAAAAAGTGAAACAAAAACTCCATAACTTAAACCACTATTACATTTGATAATAATAAAAGTAGGTTCTTTTTTTGTAATTATTCCTTCGATGGCGACAACCATGCTATATCCTTTTGTTCATAATCTGATTTTTTGTTTATTTTTATGTTTTCTTGATTATTTTGTATAATTTTTTCAATACCTATGTATTTAGCATTTTCATTTATGGATGAAGAATATGAAAAATCTTCTTTGGGTGTTAAAAGTGAAAATTTAATTTCATTTGTATTGGTCCATTTTCCACTTTTATTGATAACATTTGCTTTAAAAAGTAATTTTTGTAATTGTGTTAGTTCTAATATTAGAGATTTTTTGTATTCTAAAAGTTCTTTTTCTTTATTTTGTAATTTATTTAATTGCATATTTTGCAAAGAAAAGTTTTTAAGAATTTTAGTATATTGAACAGGGACATTTTGTCCTTGATTTTTAAGTTCTTCAATTTTTTTTTCAATATTTGTGATTCCATTTTGGCTAGATAAAATATATTGTTTTATTGTATTAATCTTAAGATTAAGTTTAGAAATTGTTTCCTCTAAATTACTTAATTCTTGGTCATAATCTTTATCTTCAACTTTAATTTTAGCGTGAAATTTATTATTCTCCCCATTTATATGTTCTATAGTAGTATTTTCAAAAAAGATACAAGAATTATTGCTTTCTAAATTTTCTATGTAAATTTTATCTGCTTGTATATTTCCGCCTAGGCTTTTTTTAATTTTTACTTCTTTGGCTTTAATTGTTCCACCTTCAAGTAAATCTACATTTACGCTTTGTCCTTGTACAAAACCTCTGTGGGTTTTTATATAAGCTTGTTCGGATTGAATTTTGGCTTTAGAATGTGTTGCTCCCTCAATTTTGATTATTTTAGCATGAAGTTGGGTATTGCTAGCTACATTTCCAATTATATTCAATTCTTCGCATTCTATTCCTACTCCAGAATTTACTGCATCTTTAATTTCTGAAGATAATTTTATATTGATTTTAACATTTTTGTCTATTCCTGCTTTCAAGATCCCTATGCTTTTAAAATCAACTCCATTAAATTCTAATTCATTAGCAATATCAAATTTATCACCATCTTGTACAATATAACCTTTTTTTAAGGCTAAATATTCTATATAACCATCTTGTTTTATTTCTTTGAAAGCTTTAGAACAAGAAAAATTAACTTTGTTTTCATTTCCAGATAAAACTTCAATAGTATGCAAATTTAAATCTTTACCTTCTTTACCTTCTTTAAATTGCATATGTTTTAAAACCACTTCATTTTCATCAACGCTAATAATTCCTGATCGTTTTTCATCGATGGAATAATTTTGAGTTTTTTCTTTGTAAACTAATATTAAAGACTCATCTTGGCTTAAAATAGGTTCAATGCCTTGTGCAACTGTAAGTTGTATGGTTTGATTTAAGGGCTTATTTTTGTGTTGATTACAAAAAGATATCAAATCTTTTTTAAAATTAAAAGTGCGAATTCCTATTAAAAATTTAAGCTTTAACATTTTTTTATAGATTGTTTGTAAGAGTTCTAATGCTAATTTATCATGAAAATCTAGATTTTTAAAATCAATTTGAGCTATAATTTTAGTTAAATTTCTATTAGCAATTAATTTTACTGCTTTAGATATTTGATTAGCGTTAATATTATGGAAAATTTCAATTTTATATTTTTGTATAATTTGAAGATCGCTTTTTAAAAAAATTGTATCTTGTTCAAAAAGTATTAATTCTTTTTCAGAAATTTTAGTCCATTTTAAATCTGCAAAACGGTATTGTGTAGAAAATGCTAGGATGTTAAAATCAAGTTCATTTAAGCTAATATGTGTTTGTGAAGATATTTTTAAAAGTTCACGAGCTAGGTTATCTGTGTAGACAATAATTTTTTCATCTAAAGCCAAAATTTTCCCTTTGTTGTAAAAAATTAAGAAAATTATTATAGTAAATTTTTAATCAATTTTAGTTAAAATAATACTTTATTATAGTTTAATTTTTATGAAAAATTTTAATGAAGAGTTTAATATTTAAAAATTTTATTATTAATGCCTTGGGGATTTTATTTTCAAGGATTTTAGGACTTATTCGAGATATTTTAATAGCGCTTTTTTTAGGAGCAGGGCTTTATAGTGATATTTTTTTTGTAGCATTAAAAATGCCTGCTTTTTTTAGAAGAATATTTGCCGAAGGAGCTTTTGGGCAGAGTTTTTTACCTAGTTTTGTAAGGGCAAGAAAAAAAGGAGCCTTTTGTTTAAATGTGATAATACAATTTAGTATTATTGTGTTTTTATTTTGTTTATTGGTAAGTTTTTTTTCTTCTTTTTTTACCAAACTTTTTGCTTTAGGTTTCACTAAAGATACTATAGCTTTAGCTGCACCTTTAGTAGCAATTAATTTTTGGTATTTATTTTTTATTTTTTTAGTTACTTTTTTGGGTGCAATTTTAAATTATAGACAAAAATTTTTTATCACTTCTTTTTCAGCATCGCTTTTTAATTTAAGTATAGTTATAGCTGCTTTTTTTGTTGATAAAAATATGCCTGAAGATACTCTTTATTATTTTTCTTATGCTACGGTTTTAAGTGGTTTTGCTCAATTTGTTTTACATTTATTAGTTTTAAAAAATAATTCTGTAATACGTGCTATGGTTTTAAGTCTTAAATTAAGGAGATTTAAATCAAAATTAAAAGATTTTTATGGTCATTTTTTTCATGGAGTTTTAGGTTCTTCTGCAAATCAGTTAAGTTCTCTTTTGGATACTACTATTGCTAGTTTTTTAGTCAGTGGAAGTATTTCTTATCTTTATTATGCAAACCGTATTTTTCAACTTCCTCTTGCACTTTTTGCAATTGCTTTAACCCAGGTTTCTTTTCCTAAGATTTTAAAGCACTTAAAAAGTGGGCAAGAAGCTTTGGCTTTGCGTTTTATGCAAAGAGTTTTAGTGTTTTTGAGTATTTTGCTCATAGTATCTAGTATTATAGGTTCAGTTTTTGCTTTAGAGATTGCAAAACTTTTATTTGGAAGAGGAAATTTTACAAGTGAAGATAGTACTATTACAGCTTATGTTTTAATCGCCTATCTTGCAGGACTTTTACCTTTTGGTTTGCAAAAACTTTTTTCTTTATGGCTTTATGCTAAATTTAAACAAAAAATAGCAGCTGTTATTGCTTTAAAATCTTTAGTGATTAGCACTTTGTGCTCCATAGTTTTTATTTTTTTAATTCAAGAAGAAAATTTAAAAGTTATTGCTGTAGCACTTTCAAGTTCTATAAGTGCTTTTTATTTGCTTGGAGCAAATATTAAAGAATTTGGTTTTAAGAATTTTTTTAATTTAATATCTATTAAAATTTGTTTTTTAATGATAATAGTTTTGTTTATTTTTGCTGTTTTACTTTTTTTAATTAAGCCTTATATTTTAAGTTTTTTTATGTGGATTTTTGGAAATTTTAAAGGAGTTTTTTAATGAGATTATTAGATAGTGCAACAAAAGAAAAAAAAGAACTTGATAAAAAAAATATTAATATTTATTTATGTGGTCCTACAGTTTATGATCATGCACATTTAGGTCATGCTAGAAGCAGCGTTTGTTTTGATCTTTTACGCAGAGTTTTACTTGCTTGTGGGAATCAGGTTAAATTTGTTAGAAATTATACAGATATTGATGATAAAATTTTAAAAAAGATAGCTCAAAGTGGAAAAAGTATAGACGAACTTGCACAATTTTATATACAAAGTTATGAAGAAGATATGAAAGCTTTAAATGTTTTAGATCCTGATTTAAAACCATGTGCAACTCATTATATACAACCAATGCTTGATTTAATTAAAAAACTTGATAAAAATGGTTTTGTTTATACTTTAGAAGATGGAATATATTTTGATACAAGCAAAGATAGTCAATATTTTACTTTATCTAATCAAAACACTCAAAATCTTTCTCGTCTTAATGTTAAGATACAAAAGAAAAATGAAAGTGATTTTGTGCTTTGGAAATTTGATGAAAAATTTTATAAAAGTGAATTTGGAATAGGGCGTCCTGGTTGGCATACTGAATGCGTTGCCATGATTGATTATATTTTTAAGGATACTCTTGATATTCATGCTGGAGGTATGGACTTATTTTTTCCTCATCATGAAAATGAGGTTGCTCAATACCGTTGTGCTTGTGGTAAAAATTTAGCAAAAATTTGGTTGCATAATGGTTTTGTTAAAATTGATGGCGAAAAAATGAGCAAGAGTTTAAATAATAGTTTTTTTGTAAAAGATGCATTAAAAGAATTTATGGGTGAAGCTTTAAGATTTTATCTTTTAAGTTCTCATTATAGATCTCATTTTAATTATTCTTTAGCGGATTTAGAAAATTCTAAAAAGCGTTTAGATAAATTTTATCGTCTTAAGAAAAGATTGGGTGTGGGTGTAATTTGTGATTTTGATATTTTAAATAATATTTGTATTAAAAGTAAAATTTCTATGCAAATTCTTGATGTTTTAAAGGATGATTTAAATATTTCTAAAGCTTTAGCGCTTTTAGATGATTTTATTAATTATGCTAATTCAAAACTTGATAAAGAAGGTAAAAATAAAATTTTAAAACAAAATATAAAAGAAACATTAGGGGAATTAGCTAGTATTTTTGGTTTTGGTTTTATGGATACGACTTTATATTTTCAATGGGGTGTGAGTCAAAAAGAATGCGAGGAAATTGAAAAATTAATCTTGCAAAGAAATGAAGCAAAAAAAAATAAAGATTTTATCAAGGCTGATGCTATAAGAGAGCAATTAAATCATAAAAAAATTATACTTTTAGATACTCCAAATGGTACAATATGGGAGAAAGTTAATGCATAAAGAAATGAATTTAAAAGAAGTTTTAATTCGTTTTAAACCTTTTTATAAGAGATATTGGAAACAATTTGCTGTAGTTATTTTTGGTATGATTTTAGCAAGTGGAGGAACTGCTGGAAGTTTTTATGCTTTAGAACCTATTTTAAATTATATTTTTGTAGAAAAAAATGAATCTTTGCTTTATACAGTGCCTTTTTTGCTTGTATTGATGTATTTTTTTAAAAATCTTGGAACTTATTTGCAAAGTTTTTATGTTTCTTATATAGGAACAGATATGTTAAGAGTCTTGCGTGCTAAAGTTTTAAAAAATATCTTGCGTTTAGATATGGATTTTTTTAAACGCTATAGAAATGGTGAACTTGTAAGTCGTTGTACTAACGATATTAATGCGCTTCAAAGTATAGTGGCAAATATTATTCCTGATTTTTTTAGAGAATTTTTAACTGCCATTGGTTTACTTATAGTTGTTTTGTATCAAAGTCCTACTTTAGCTTTTTTAGCTTTAGTTATTTTGCCTTTAGCTATTTTTCCTTTACTTTGGTTTGCTAAAAAACTTAAAAATTATGCAAGAAATATACAAGAAACTAATTCAGATTTACTTTCATATTTGGGAGAAATTTTTGCAAATATTGAACTTATTAAAGCTAATGATAATGAAAAAAAAGAAAGTGATAAATTTGCCAAACATAATGATACTTTGTGCACCTTAAATCTTAAATCTGCACGTATTGATGCGCTTACAAGTCCTTTAATGGATATGATGGGTTCAATAGGTGTAGCAGTTGTAATTATTGTAGGGGGTAGAGAAGTTATTAATGGAGTTATGAGTGTGGGGAGTTTTATTAGTTTTGTTTCAGCGCTTTTTGCTATTTATACTCCTTTAAAGCGTCTTTCTTCTTTATACGGGAAACTTCAAGGTGCGGTTGCAGCTAGTGAAAGAACTTTTTATTTATTAGATTTGCAGCCTCAAATTAAAGCGGGTGATAAAGTATTGAAAAAAATTGAAAAAATTATTTTTGAAAATGTTGAATTTTCGTATGAAAACCCTCATAAAAGTGTTTTAAAGGGCGTAAGTTTTGAATTTAAAAAAGGTGAAATGCTTGCTCTTGTTGGAGTAAGTGGAGGTGGGAAATCTTCAATTATTAATTTATTAATGTATTTTTATGAAAAACAAAAAGGTAAAATTTTACTCAATCAAGAAGATATTAGTAATTTTACTATAGAAAGTTTGCATTCTAAAATAGGGCTTGTAACTCAAAATATTTATTTATTTAATGATAGTTTTGCTGCAAATATTGCCTATAGTGAAGAATTAGAAGAAAAAAAGATTATTCAAGCTTTAAAACTAGCCAATGCTTTGGATTTTGTAGAAGAAATGGGTGGAATTTGGGCTGAGATTAAAGAACATGGTAAAAATTTAAGTGGGGGACAAAAGCAAAGAATTGCTATTGCTAGAGCTTTATATAAAAATCCTGATGTATTAATTTTTGATGAAGCTACTTCAGCTCTTGATAATGAAAGTGAAAAAGCTATAGTGAAAACTATAGAAAATTTAAAAAAAGATAGACTTATTATGGTTATTGCCCATCGTTTAAGCACTATAGAAAATTCTGATAAAATAGTGGTTTTAGATAAGGGTAAAGTTTTAGCTATAGGAAAAGATCAAGAACTTTTGCAAACTTGTTCTTTGTATCAAAAATTTAAAAGTAGGGAAAAAACAAAGCCTAACTTTAGTTAATTTTAGTTAGAATTTTAAAAAGGATTAAAAAATGGCTTATAAATTAATAAAACCTTTGCTTTTTAAACTAGATCCTGAGTGCGCTCATACTTTACTTGAATATAGTTTAAGAGCTTTAAATACTACTTGTCCTGGAATTTTGAGTTTTTTGGCTTATCAATATATGATTGATGATGAAAGCTTAAAGCAAAAATTATTAACTTGTGAATTTAATAATCCTGTGGGTTTAGCAGGAGGTTTTGATAAAAATGCTACCATGATAAGACCTTTAAGTGCTTTAGGTTTTGGTTTTTTAGAATTAGGAACTTTTACTCCAAAATCACAAAAAGGTAATGATAAACCGCGTTTATTCAGACTTGTAGAACAAGAAAGTATTCAAAATGCTATGGGTTTTAATAATGAAGGTGCCCAAAAGATTGCTTTGCGACTTGCTAAAATTTATCCTTTTGTATTGCCTTTAGGTGTAAATATAGGCAAAAATAAAACCACCCCAAATGAGAAAGCTTTAGAAGATTATCTTGTTTTATTTAGAGATTTTAAAGACTTATGCGACTATTTTGTAGTTAATATTTCTTCTCCAAATACAAAAAATTTAAGACATTTGCAAAACGATGAGTTTTTAAATATCTTGCTTGAAGAATCTAAAAAAATTACTTCTAAACCTATTTTAATTAAAATTGCTCCTGATATGTCACTTGATAGTGCTTTAAAATTATGCGAAAATGCTTTAAATAAGGGTGCAAATGGTTTTATATTTGCAAACACAAGTACAGATTATTCTTTATTAGATAATAATAGGACTTTTGGAGGAATTAGCGGAAAGCTTATCAGTGAAAAAAGTGGAATTTTTTTTAAAGAAATGGCTAAGGTATTGTTTAACAAGGCTTTGTTAATAGCAAGTGGCGGGATTTATAATGCAGATATTGCTTATGAGCGTATTAAAAATGGTGCTAATCTAGTACAAGTTTATACTGCTTTAGTTTTTCAAGGTCCATCTTTAATAAAAAATATTAATCAAAATATTAGTGAACTTTTAAAAAAAGATGGTTTTTTACATATTAGTGAAGCTGTTGGAGTAAATTTAAAATGATAAATTATGAAAAAATACAACTTGAAAATAAACTTGAAGTTTATACTTTACCTGTAAATAAAAATAGTGATGTTATTAGTGTTGATATTTTTTATAAGGTTGGTTCAAGAAATGAAATTATGGGAAAAAGTGGCATAGCACATATGCTTGAGCATTTAAATTTTAAAAGTACTAAAAATTTAAATGCTGGTGAATTTGATGAAATTGTTAAAGGTTTTGGTGGTATAGATAATGCAAGTACAGGTTTTGATTATACGCATTATTATATTAAATGCGCAAAGAAAAATTTAGATAAGGCTTTAGAGCTTTTTGCAGAGCTTATGGCTAATTTAAATTTAAAAGATGAAGAGTTTCAACCTGAAAGAGCAGTGGTATTAGAAGAACGTAGATGGAGGACAGATAACAATCCTTTGGGATTTTTGTATTTTAGACTTTTTAATCATGCTTTTATGTATCATCCTTATCATTGGACTCCTATAGGATTTTTTAAAGATATAGAAAATTGGAGTATTGAAGATATTAGAGAATTTCATAGTATTTATTATCAGCCTAAAAATGCTATTTTGCTTGTAAGCGGTGATATTGAGAGTCAAGAAGTTTTTAAACTTTCAAAAAAACATTTTGAAAAAATTAAAAATACTCAATCTATACCTAAAATTCATACTAAAGAGCCTAAGCAAGAAGGGGCTAAAAGAATACATTTGTGTAAAAATTCCGATACTGAACTTTTAGCTCTTGCTTATAAGATTCCTAATTTTCAACATAAAGATATACCAGCTTTAAATGCTTTAGCTGAACTTTTAGGAAATGGAAAAAGTTCTTTAATGAATGCAATTTTAGTTGATAAATTAAATTTAATTAATGATTATTATGCCTATGTTAATGATTGTATTGATGAAAATTTATTTATTTTTATTTGTAATTGTAATTTAAATGTGGATGCAAATAAAGTAGAAAGAGAGCTTTTAAAAATTATTGATAAGGTTAAAAAGGGTAAAATTTCTCAAAAAGATTTACAAAGAGTAAAAAATAATGTTAAAAGTGATTTTATTTTTTCATTCAATAATGCTAGTGCAATAGCAAATATTTACGGTTCATATTTGGCAAGAGGTGATATAAAACCTTTGTTGAATTATGAACAAGATATACAAAATCTCAAATTAGAAGATTTAATTTTTTGTGCTAAAAAATACTTTGTTGAAGATAATTCTACCACGGTGATTCTACGAAAGGATGCAAATGGATAAAAATATCATTATTGGAGCAATGACTGCGCTTATTACACCTTTTAAGAATGGTAAAGTGGATGAACAAAGTTATGAAAGATTAATTCAAAGACAAATTCAAAATGGTATTGATGCTATAGTTCCTGTTGGGACCACAGGTGAAAGTGCGACTTTAACCCATGAAGAACATAAAACTTGTATACAAATAGCTGTAGAAGTATGTAAAAAAACTGAGGTTAAGGTTTTAGCGGGTGCTGGAAGTAATGCTACTCATGAAGCTGTAGACTTAGCTAAATTTGCACAAGATCATGGTGCTCATGGCATTTTAAGTGTAGCGCCATATTATAACAAACCTACCCAACAAGGTCTTTATGAGCATTATAAATTTATTGCACAAAGTGTGGATATTCCCGTGCTTTTATATAATGTCCCTAGTAGAACAGCTTGCGAGATTGCAACAGATACTATTATTAGACTTTTTAAAGATTGTGAAAATATTTACGGTGTAAAGGAGGCTAGTGGAAATATTGATAAATGTGTAGATTTGCTTGCACATGAAGATAGAATAATTTTAATTTCAGGAGAGGATGCTATTAATTATCCTATACTTTCTAATGGTGGAAAAGGTGTAATTTCGGTAACTTCAAATTTATTACCTGATATGATTAGTGATTTAACACATTATGCTTTAAAGGAGAATTACAAAGAAGCTAAGAAGATTAATGATGAACTTTATAATATTAATAAAATTTTGTTTTGTGAAAGCAATCCTATTCCCATTAAAACTGCTATGTATATAGCAGGATTGATACAAAGTTTGGAATTTAGACTTCCACTTTGTCCTCCAAGTAAGGAAAATTTTGCAAAAATTGAAAAGACAATGAAAAAATACAATATTAAAGGATTTTAATGAATACAGAATTTCAAGGCAAAACTTTAGTCATTAGCGGCGGAACCCGCGGTATTGGCAAAGCTATAGTTTATGAGTTTGCTAAAGTAGGGGTGAATATAGCCTTTACTTATAATTCTAATGCACAAATTGCTCAAGATATGGTAAAAGATCTTCAAAGAACTTATAAGATTAAGGCAAAAGCTTATGAGTTTAATATTTTAGAACCTCAAACTTATAAAGAGCTTTTTGAAAAAATTGATATAGATTTTGATAGGGTAGATTTTTTTATTTCAAATGCAATTATTTCAGGTCGTGCAGTTGTGGGTGGTTATACTAAATTTATGAAACTTAAACCAAAGGGAATAAATAATATTTTCACTGCTACGGTTAATGCTTTTGTTGTAGGCGCTCAAGAAGCGGCTAAAAGAATGGAAAAAATAGGAGGTGGGAGTATTATTTCTATTTCTTCTACAGGTAATTTAGTTTATATTGAAAATTATTCAGGACATGGTACAGCAAAAGCTGCAGTAGAAGCTATGGCAAGATATGCTGCAACTGAACTTGGAGAAAAAAATATCCGTGTGAATGTAGTAAGTGGAGGACCTATTGAAACAGATGCTTTAAGAGCTTTTACAAATTATGAAGAAGTAAAACAAGCTACTATCAATTTAAGTCCTTTAAATCGCATAGGTCAACCTCAAGATTTAGCTGGAGCATGTCTTTTTTTGTGTTCAAATAAGGCAAGTTGGGTTACAGGCCATACTTTTGTTGTAGATGGAGGAACTACTTTTAAATAGATAATTAAAGAAAAATCTATAGATTTTTCTTGCAAAAATATTTTATGTTTTAAGTTTCCAAGCTAAAAATGCATTTAAAAGAGTCATAAAAAAAATCAAATTAATATTTAAATTACCAAACCCTATGAGTCCTATAGAAAGCACACTATAAAAAAATCCTCCTATGCTTGAGTAAATGCAAACTGTACTTAAATATCCTTGCTCTACCATTTTTTTACATGGACAAATTTTGTAAAATTGATTATATTTTATTTCATTTGTTTTGTTTTTTGTTAAAAACAAACCTAAAAGAGCAAAAATATTTAAAATAATATAATAATATAATAATACAAAATCTAAATCCATTTAAATACTCCTTAAAAATATCTAAGCCAAGAAGGTAGGTGTATTTGTTCAGCTTTAAGACTTGTTTCTTGACCATGTCCTGGTAAGAGCTTATAATCTTGTTCATAAGTCATTATTTTTTCTAAACTTTGTTTCATTAAATTAGCATCAGAATAAGGAAAATCCCATCTTCCTATGCTTCTATAAAATAAAAAATCTCCACTAAACATTATGTTTTCACCTATGATTTCTATCATAGTGCATCCTGGAGTATGTCCAGGTAGAAAGTGGAATTTAAAATTACATCCTACTATATTTATTATTTCTTCATGGTTGATTAAAATATCGGCTTTACTAGGTTTAAAACCTTGATTAAAAGGATCATTTAACATAAAAGCATCGTTTTGATGTATATAAATAGGGATATTATATTCTTCTTTAATTTTTGCATTATCCCATACATGGTCATGATGTCCATGAGTATTTAAAATTGCTAAAGGGTTTTTTACATGTTGCTTAACAAAATCAAATGCATTAAATCCTGGATCAATAATAAATTCTCCTTGTGTGCTAAATAAAATATAACAATTTGTTTCATAAATTCCACAAGCTTGTTTTATAATTTGCATTTTTTTCCTCTTTAAATAAAAATTTGTCTTAAATAAAATATAATTATACATTAAATTTGAATAAGGAAAGCTTTATGCATTGGCAAAAAATTACAGAAAAAATATGCAATTTTATACAACAAAAAATAAAACATTCTCAGACAAAAGGTGTTATTTTAGGTCTTAGCGGAGGTATTGATTCCGCACTTGTAGCAACACTTTGTAGTAAGGCATTAAAAGAAAATGTTTTTGCTCTTTTAATGCCAAGTAAAATTTCAAATCAAGCTAATTTAGAAGATGCTTTAAAACTTTGTCAAGATTTAAATCTTGATCATAAAATTCTACCTATTCAAAATATTTTAGACGCTTTTTTAAAACAGAGTGAAAATACTAATCAAATTGCTATAGGTAATTTTGCAGCACGTATTAGAATGAGTTTGCTTTATGATTATTCTGCTTTAAAAAATTATCTTGTTGTAGGTACTTCTAATAAAAGCGAATTACTTTTAGGTTATGGAACAATTTATGGAGATTTAGCTTGTGCTTTTAATCCTATAGGTGGACTTTATAAAAGTGAAATTTATGAATTTGCAAAATATCTTTGCTTGCATGAAAATTTTATCAAAAAACCAGCTAGCGCAGATCTTTGGGAAAATCAAAGTGATGAAGCAGAATTAGGTTTTACTTATAGTCAAATAGATCAAGGATTAAAAGCTTTAATAGCAGATGATAAAAAAGTTTTAAATTCTCTTGATGTTTCTTTATTGCATATGCTAAAAGATAGAATGCAAAAAAATACTTTTAAAAGACAAATGCCTGAAATTTTGGAAATTTAAAATTATGAAAGAGGAGAAAAAATATCAACTTTGGCTGGATAATTATTTTTTTAAACCTAATTTTTGGCAAAAAATTTTGGCCTTTATACTTTTACCTTTGAGTATTGTCTACACTTTTTGTGCGATTTTAAATACTTTTTTTTACAAGAAAGTTGATTTTAAAAAACCTATAATTAGCATAGGAAATCTTAGTTTTGGTGGAAATGGTAAAACTCCACTATGTAAAGCTATTGCTAGAGAATTTGATGGGGTGTTTGTAGTACTTAGAGGTTATAAAAGAAAAAGTAAGGGTTTGATAATTGTTAAAAAGCAAAATGAAATTTTATGTCATGTCTCTCAAAGTGGTGATGAGGCTATGGAGTACGCTTTTGAACGTAGTATTCAAGGTGTAATTGTAAGTGAAGATAGGGTAAAAGGTATTCAAAAAGCCTTTGATTTGGGCGCTAAAATCGTTTTACTTGATGATGCTTTTTCAAAATTTTATATTAAAAAATTAGACATTTTACTTGAGAGTAAAATTAAGCCTTATTTTAATTTTACTTTACCTAGCGGTGCTTATCGTTTGCCTAAATTTTATGAAAAAAAAGCTCATTTTATTGCACTTGAAGGTAGAGATTTTATACCTTATTCTTTTGTAAAAGAAAATCCAAAAGCCATTTTAGTGAGTGCTATTGCCAAACCTTTTAGATTGCATGAACATTTTGTCAAGGCTAGGGCTTGTTATTTTTTTAAAGATCATTATGAATTTAAAAAAGAAGAATTAAAAAATTTGCTAAAAAAACATAATTGCGATACACTAATGCTTACTTTTAAAGATTTCACAAAAGTTAAAGATTTTGGTTTTAAGTGTCAAATTATAGAATTAAATATGGAATTAAAAGATAGTTTAAAAGATAAAATAAAAACTTATATTCAGGAGTTTGATTATGATGCTAGTTGATAGTAGGAATATAAATAATAAGGTTAGTTTTAAACAAGCTTTGATCGATCCTATGCAAGGTGGACTTTATTCGCCTTTAATATTGCCTTTTTTTGATGGTCAAAAATATGTTCATTTATCTTATAAGGACTTTGCTTTAGAGCTTATAAAAAGTTTTGATTTTGGCGAGGAGGAACTTTTTAGACAAGCTTTAAAAAGTTATGAAAATTTTGATGATAAGCATTTGCCTATTTGTTTGCAAAAAATCGATGAAAAGACTTATATTAATGAACTTTGGCATGGTCCAACAAGAGCTTTTAAGGATATGGCTTTACAGCCTTTTAGTGTGCTTTTAAAGGAATTTTCAAAAGATAAAAATATTTTAATTATTTGTGCAACAAGCGGTGATACTGGTCCTGCTACTTTAAAAAGTTTTGATAATGCTAAAAATATAAAAGTTATTTGTATGTATCCAAAAGGAGGCACAAGCAAGGTACAAGAATTACAAATGCATGCTTTAAATAAAAATAATTTAAAAGTTTTACCTATAGATGGAGATTTTGATGCAGCTCAGAGTATTTTAAAAGAAATGCTCTGTTCTAAAGATTTTCAAGAAAAAATTAAAAATTTAAATTATCAGCTTTGTGCAGCAAATTCAGTGAATTTTGGACGTATTTTATTTCAAATTATTTATCATTATTATGTAAGTGCAAAACTTTATCAAGATTTTAAAGAAGAATTAGAGATTATTATTCCTAGTGGTAATTTTGGTAATGCTTTAGGGGCTTTTTATGCTAAAAATATGGGAGCTAAAATTTCAAAAATTAAAATTGTTTCTAATGCTAATAATGTTTTAAGCGAGTTTTTTAACAAAGGGATTTATGATTTGCGTCATAGAAGTCTTGAAAAAACCATTTCTCCGGCTATGGATATACTTCTTTCTTCAAATATTGAGAGACTTTTGTTTGCAAAATTTAAAGATATTAGGACTAATGAGCTTATGAATTCACTTAAAAATGGGAAATATTTTGAACTTACAAAAGAGGAATTACAAAGTTTACAAGAAGATTTTGAAGCAGATTTTTGCAAAGATGAAGAGTGTATAAAATTTATTAAACAAAGTCAAATTTTAATTGATCCACATACTGCAACTTGTTTTAAAATGTTAGATAAAAAAAAGCTTAGTATTATAACTTCAACAGCTGAATGGACTAAATTTACTCCAAGTATGATTAAGGCTTTATATAATAGAGATTGTAGTGATGAAAAAGAAGATTTAAAATTACTTGCTAAAGAATTTGATGTTGAAGTTAAAGAAGATATTTTATCTTTATTTGAATTAAATGATAAAGAAGAACAAGTCTTTAAAATAAAGGACATAAAAGAAGAAATTTTAGCTTGGATGCAAAAATGATTATTATACCTGCAAGATTAAAATCAAGTCGCTTTCATGAAAAAATTTTATGTGATATAGGAGGTGTTCCTATGTTTGTAGCAACTGCAAGAAAAGCAAACAAAGTTGATGAAGTATGTGTAGCCTTGGATGATGAAAAAGTTTTAAAACTTGCTCAAAAATATCATTTAAATGCTGTTTTAACAAGTAAAGAACATGAAAGTGGCACAGATAGAATTTATGAAGTTTGTCAAAAATTAAATTTAAAAGAAGATGAAATTATTATCAATATTCAAGCTGATGAACCTTTTATAGAATGCGAAAATTTACTTCAATTTAAAAAATTTGCACATTTTTGTTTAAAAAAAGATGCTTTTATGGCGAGTTGTTATAAAAAAATCACTCAAGAAGAAGCTAATGATCCTAATTTGGTTAAAGTACTTTGTGATAAAGAAGGTTTTGCTTTATATTTTTCAAGGGCTAAAATTCCTTATGAAAGAGAAGATTATAAAGATAGCTTTAAAGGTCATTTGGGTATTTATGCTTATAGTGTAAAAGCTTTAAAGATATTTTGCTCATTAAAAAATTCCGCACTTGAAAATGCTGAAAAATTAGAACAATTAAGAGCTATAGAAAATGGTAAAAAAATTAAAATGCTTGAAATTGTAACTGAAAGTATGGGTATTGATACTCAAGAAGATTATCAAAAGGCTATAAAAAAATTTCTTAATTAAATTAAGATATTTTTGATTTATATAATATTAAGAATTATTAAAATTGCAAACCTTAATTAAGTAACAAAACTTTCTACTAATCTTTGTACGAGTAAATTCCAACCATCAACAAGTACAAAAATTAAAAGCTTAAAAGGCAAGGAAATTACAATAGGTGGAAGCATCATCATACCCATAGCCATTAAAACTGAGCTTACAACCATATCTATAACTAAAAAAGGCAGATAGATTAAAAAGCCTATTTCAAAAGCAGTTTTGAGTTCTGAAATCATAAATGCTGGAACTAAAACTGTAAGCGGGACATCATCTATAGTTTTAGGATTGGCTAAATTGCGCATGCGATAAAATAAAGCTAGATCTTTTTCACGAGTATTTTTAAGCATAAAATCTTTAAAAGGTTTCATTCCTTTAGTAAAAGCTTCTTCATAACCTATTTTTTCAGCTAAATAAGGTTTAATTGCTTGATCATAAGATTTTGTTGCTACAGGTTCCATGATAAAAAAAGTTAAAATGAGAGCTAAGGTTACTAAAATAGTATTTGGAGGCATACTTTGTGTACCTACAGCTTGGCGTAAAAAAGAAAATATTACTATAAGACGCAAAAAAGAAGTCATGACAAAGATAATACTTGGGGCAAGGGTAAGTATGGTTAAGACTATAATGATATTTAAAGTGGTAACAAGTTGGTTGGGAGTATTGGGTGCATTTAAGCTTAAATTAACTGTTGGTATAGTTGCTTCAGCAGCAAATAAGCTTATATTAAAAATTAAAAATAATATTATTTTTTTCAAAATTATTAAGACCTTTTTTGAGGGATTTTGATTTTTGTATGAAATTTTATCTATTGATGACTAAAAACTAGTTTAAGGAACTAAAATTTTAACTTTAAATTGTTAAAATAATCTTTTTTAATTTTAGCATTATTAGGGTAAAAAATGAAAGCTTCTGTTTTGATTTTAGCAGCAGGATTTGGCACTAGAATGAAATCTAAAAAACCAAAAGTTTTGCAAGAAATTTGTGGAAAAAGTATGATTTTGCATATTTTAAAAAAAGCTTTTATGATAAGTGATGATGTGAGTGTGGTTTTATCATATCAAAAAGATTATATTGAAAAAGAAATTTTAAAACATTTTCCAAAAACACAAATTTTAGAACAAGATTTGCAAAATTATCCAGGAACTGCGGGGGCTTTAAAAGGTTTTAAAGCAAAAAATGAAAAAGTTTTAATTCTTTGTGGTGATATGCCTTTAATAGAATCAACCAGCTTAGAAAATTTATTAGAAATTAAATCAAGTCTGGTATTAGCAGTTTTTAAAGCAAAAAATGCTAAAACTTATGGTAGGGTGGTTATAAAAGAAAATTGTGTTGAAAAAATTATTGAATTTAAAGATGCAAATGAACAAGAAAGAGAAATAAATACTTGCAATAGCGGAGTTTATGTTATAGATTCAAAACTTTTAGTAGAGCTTTTACCCTTAATCGATAATAATAATGCAGCAAAAGAGTATTATTTGACAGATATTGTTAAATTGGCTAAAAATAAAAATATTAATATTCAAGCGGTTTTTGTAAATGAAGATGAATTTATGGGAATAAATGATAAATTTGAACTTAGTTTAGCTGAATATTTTATGCAAGAAAAAATTAAAAAATATTGGATGCAAGAAGGTGTAATTTTTCATTTACCGCAGAGTACTTTTATAGAAGTGGATGTTGAATTTGTTGGAGAATGTGAAATTTATGAAAATGTGAGGATAGAAGGAAAAAGTAAGATTGTAAATTCTATTATTAAAAGTTCTAGTGTGATTGAAAATTCATTAGTGGAAAATAGCAGCATAGGACCTTTAGCTCATTTGCGCCCAAATTGTGAATTAAAAAATTCTTATATAGGTAATTTTGTTGAATGTAAAAATGCTAAGTTAGATACAGTAAAAGCAGGACATTTAAGCTATTTAGGAGATTGTGAGATACATAGTGGGACTAATATAGGTTGTGGAAGTATTACTTGTAATTATGATGGGATAAAAAAACATAAAACTTTTATAGGTAAAAATGTTTTTGTAGGGTCGCATACACAATTTATAGCTCCTGTAAAAATTGAAGATGAAGTGGTTATAGCAGCTGGAAGTACTGTAAATGTGAATGTAAAAAAGGGATCTTTATTTATCAATAGGGCAGAGTATAAAATGGTTAAAGATTATTATTATAAGAAATTTAAATAATGAAAACCATACTTTTAGCTATTAGCGGTAGTATTGCTTTTTATAAGGCTTATGAACTTATTTCTTTGTTTAAAAAAGAAGGTTTTAAAGTTAAGGTTTTACTCTCTAATGGGGTTTTAAAATTTGTTAGCAAAATAAGTTTTGAAGCTTTAGCGGATGAAGTTTTATGTGAAGAAAATGAAAGCTGGAGTAATACAAAAAATCATATTCTTTTTAGTAAGGATGTAGATATTATTTTATTGGCTCCTGCAAGTGTTAATTCTATAAATAAACTAGCTTTTGGCATAGCGGATAATCTTTTCATACAAACTTTAATAGCTGCTAATAAACCTTTGCTTATTGCCCCTGCGGCAAATACTAATATGTATTTTCATTTTAGCACGCAAAATGCTTTGAAATTGCTTAAAAAAAATAAAGCTTTGATTATTGAGCCTGTGTGTAAGGTTTTAGCTTGTAAAGATCAGGGTTTAGGTGCTTTAGCAGAACTTCAAACTATATTTAATACAGTAAAAAGAGAACTTTTTAAACAAAAATTTTGGTGTGATAAAAATATAATCATTACAGGTGGAGGAACAAGAGAAAAAATAGATGCTGTGCGTTGTGTGAGTAATTTTTCAAGCGGTAAAATGGCAAAAGCTATTAGTGATGCTTTTTATTTTTTAGGCGCTAAGGTAAAATTTTTAAGTTCTATAGATTTTAATACGCCTTATGAGCTTTGTAAATTTGAAAATTCAAAAGATCTAAAAGATTTATTAAACCAGAATTTAGAGAATGATTTTTTAATTATGGCAGCTGCTGTTAGTGATTTTTTACCACAAAATATTAAAGGTAAAATTAAAAAAAGTGAGCATTTAGATGGTTTAAATTTACATTTATCTTTAAATGAAGATTTGCTTGCAAATTGTAATTTTAAGGGTAAAAAAATAGGTTTTAAAATGGAATTAGAATCTAATAATGCCTTAAAAAATGCTAAAAAAGCTTTACAAGATAAAAAATTAGATATGATTTGTCTTAATATTATCAATCAAAATAATTATTTTGGAAGTGACAAGAATGAGCTTTATTTTATCACTTCTAAAAGTCAAAATAAAAGCCTTTTACAAGATAAAAAAACCTTAGCTTTTGAATTAGCTAAAGAGTGTGAAAAATTATGAATATTATTAATTCCACCCTACCTTTGCAAATAAAAGTTTTAGCTAAATCAACTTATGGTCATTATACTCTTTTATTAAATCATAAAAAAATTCAAACTAAAAGTATGATAGAACTTGAAGTTGGTGCACAGTATTTGGCTGAACTTTATATGCAAAATAATGGAGTAATGCAATTTAAACATCTTTGTAAATGTCCTAATTTAGAAGTTTTTGAAGAAGGTTTAACTTTAATTATTGCACTTTTGGAGGATAAAATTTCTTATAAAAAATTTCTTATAAAAAATTTATTAGAATGTAAAGATGCAAGACGTTATCAAATTTTAAAAGAAATGCTTTTTGCAAGTTATGAAAATATTTATCATATTCCCTTTATTTTTGACAATAAATCTTGTTTGCTACAAATGTGTAAAAAATCTAAGTATTTAGAAATTTATTTATATTTTAGTGTTTTTGGAGCTTTAAAAATTTTAATAGATTCTCAAGGAGTAAGTATTTTTACACCTTTTGCAAAGGTGCAAAAATTTTTAAATAAATATTTAGATTTTAATATAACGCAAGAAAATGATATTAAACCTTTATTTGTTTTTAAAAAATTTTTTGATTTTAAAGGATAAAAATGAATCAATTAAAACATCTTGCTGTTGTTATGGACGGGAATAGACGTTGGGCTAGATCGAAGGGATTTTTAGCTAAATTAGGCTATTTTCAAGGTGTTAAAACCATGCAAAAACTTATGGAAGTTTGTGTAGAAGAAAAAATTTCTAATTTAAGTCTTTTTGCTTTTAGCACAGAAAATTGGAATCGTCCTAAAGATGAGATTGATTTTATTTTTGAACTTTTAGATCGTTGTTTAAATGAAGCTTTAGAAAAATTTGAAAAAAATAATGTACGTTTAAGAGCTATAGGCGATTTATGGCGTGTAGATCAAAAAATAAGAGATAAAATTGCCTTGGTTGAAGAAAAAACAAAATATTGCAATAGGCTTTGTGTGAATTTGGCTATAAGTTATGGATCAAGAGATGAGATTGTAAGAGCAGCTAAACGTGTACTTGAAAAAGGTCTTGAATTCAATGAAGAAAATTTAACTCAAAATTTAGATTTACCTTTGGATGTGGATTTAATATTACGTGTAGGAAATGCTAAGAGGCTTTCAAATTTTTTACTTTGGCAATGTTCTTATGCAGAAATTTGTTTTAGTGAGACTTTATTTCCATCCTTAACTAAAAGAGAATTTAAAAAAATTATTAAAGAATTTCACAATAGAGAAAGAACTTTTGGAAAATGATTATTTTTATTATAATTTTAGGAGCTTGTATTGGATCTTTTTGTGCAAGTATAGCTAGTAGAATAATAGAAAAAAAATCTTTATTATTTCCTTATTCTTTTTGTTTTTTTTGTGATGCAAGATTAAAATTTTATGAACTTATTCCTATTTTTTCTTATATTTTTCTAAGGGCAAGATGTAGTCATTGCGCACGTATTTTATCTTTTTCTTTAATTTTAAATGAAATTTTAGGGATAATTTTACTTGTTTTGGTATATTTTTTAAGTTATTCTTTATATGATTTTTTATTTTTATCTTTATTTTTATTTAATTTTTTATTACTATCTTTGATAGATTTTAAATTAAAAGCTGTGCCTCAAAGTTTACTTTTAAGTGCTTTTATATTTGCTTTATTTTATGGCTTTAAAAATGGTGAAATAGAATATCTTTTAATTTTTAAAGAATTTAAAGAAGGTTTTTTTCTTCATGCTTTTGGTTTTGCAGGATTTGTATTTTTACTCAAAAGTTTTGTATTTTACTTAATGCATTTTCAAAAAAAGAATGAAATTTTAGATAATTTAGGAGATGCTGATATAATTATTATGGCATGTATAGCTGGAATTTTAGGTTTTGAATATGCTTTTTTAACACTTTTTTTAGCTTCTTTGTTTATTTTACCTTGTTTTATTTTTTTAAAAAATAAAACAAGTAAAGAACAAGGACTTCCTATGATACCTTTTTTAAATACTGCATTTGTGTTTGTTTTATTTTATAAAAATTCAGGATTATTTTTATGAAACTTAGTTTAAAATACATTTTAAATCAGTTTTTAAGTACTAATTTATCTATTTTTTTTGTACTTTTTAGTATTGTTTCTATGGTGTTTTTTATCCAGCTTGCTAAGCTTACTTCAAGTATAGAAATTAGTTTTTTAGATCTTTTGAAACTTTATGGTTTTATGTTGCCTAGAATTTTAATTTTTACCCTACCTATTTCTTTTTTCATTTCCTTGACCTTGGTTTTATATAGGCTTTCTAAAGAAAATGAAAGTATAGTACTTTTTACCTTAGGTTTTTCTCCTGTAATTTTAGCTAAATTTTTTATTAAAATTGCAAGTTTAATTAGCGTTTTAATGCTTATTGTAGCTTTGGTTATGATACCTATAGTTTTTGAACTTCAGAATAATTTTATAAATTATAAAAGTACTCAGGTGAAGTTTAATTATAAAACAGGAGAGTTTGGGCAAAAATTTTTAGATTGGATGATTTTTATAGAAAAGCAATATAATAATAAATATGAAAATATTATTATGTATCATCCTAAACGTAAAATAGATGATAAAGAACAACTCATTATCGCCAAAGAAGCTTATGTGCAAAGAAAAGATGATGGCCTTGCTTTTAGTTTAAATCAAGGTAAAATATATAATTTTGAGCAAGGAGAGGATATTTTTAGTGGGGAATTTGATACTTTGGTAGTTAATACTCAATTTAATATAGACAATCTTAAAACAAAAAAATTTTATGAATACTGGAATGATTTAAATGAAGACTCTCAAAGGGCGCGAGAATTTGTAATTTATGTAACCATAGCTTTGTTTCCACTTGCTAGCACACTTTTTACACTTTGTTTTGGTTTGGTAACTTATCGTTATGAAAAAGGTTATGTATATTTAGGTATGTTTGGGGTTATTGCTGTATATTTTGGCCTTTTAAGCTCTTTTTCTCAAAATCCTATTTTGGTTTGTTTTGGAATTTTTTCTTTAAGCTTTTTTATTTCTTTTTTATGTTTTAAAAAAATGATTTTAAGCCGTTATTGATGAAACTAAAACTTATTTTTTCTTATGATGGATCATCTTTTTTAGGTTCTGCTATGCAAATTCATAAAAAAAGTGTTCAAGATGCTTTAAGCGAAGCTTTATCGCATTTAGGTATTTTTTCTCGTGTTTTAATGGCTTCAAGAACTGATAAAGGAGTGCATGCAAGTTATGCTGTAGCAAGTGTTGAATGTGGAGAATATTTTAAAGATTTTATATATTTGCAAAAGCAAATTAATAAATTTGCTCATCCTTTTATTCATATTAAAAAAATTGAGAGAGTAAAAGATGATTTTGAAGTAAGATTTGATGTTAAAGCTAGAGAATATCGTTATATTTTTTCTCATGCTAGATATAATCCATTTATGTCATCTTATGTTTATTTTTATCCTCGATTTGATATTATTAAAGCAAATAGACTTTTAAAACTCTTTATAGGAAAAAAAGATTTAAAATTTTTTTGTAAAAGTGGAGGAAATTATAAAACAACTATAAGAGAAATTTTTTCTACAAAGGCTTATGTATATAAAGATTTGAGTATATTTTGTTTTAAAGCTAATGGTTTTTTAAGGGGTCAAATTAGATTGAGTGTAGCAAGTATTTTAAAAGTTTTAGAAGGAAAAATGAGTGAAGAAGAATTAAAAGAGCAAATTGAAGGCAAAAAACGATATCATCACTCTTTGGTTCCTCCAAATGGACTTTATTTAAGTCGCATTTTTTATTAAAAACTTTCATAAAAATTAAAGGTTTTTTGAGTGAGTATTTTTCTTATTTCTTCTTGATGCTCTTTACCTTTTGTTTCTAGGGTAATAAAAATCATAGCATCTCCATAATCAAGTTTTGTAGAAAATCTATCATAATCAATTTTTACTATATTAGCATTTGCTGATTTTAAGCTATCAGTAAGATCTAGTAAAGCACCTGGTTTATCAATTAAAGTAACATGAATTTGCATTTTTCTATAGGCTTTAAAGAGTCCTTTTTCTATGATAATATTTAGCATTTGAACATCAATATTACCTCCACTTAAAACCACGCCAATTTTTTTATAATTTTGAGTATATATTTTTTGATGAAGTAAAGCAGCTACGCTTGCAGCACCAGCACCTTCTACAATGATTTTATGTTTTTCAAGTAAAAATAACACAGCATTAGCAATTTCTTCATCATTAACTAAAACAAAATCATCAACACATTTTAAAATAATATTAAAATTAATAGGATTTACATCGCGTACTGCAATACCATCGGCTATGGTACGCACGCTTTTGGAATTTTTTATTTTTTTTGCATGAAAACTTTCATACATGGCTGGGGCACCTTTTGCTACAACCCCTATAATTTTAATCTTAGGATTAATTTGTTTAGCAGCACTTGCAATACCACTTATTAAACCTCCGCCTCCAACTGGGACAATTATCATATCAAGATCATTAATTTCATCAAGCATTTCAAGCATTAAAGTTCCTTGTCCTGCTATGATAAATTCATCTTCAAAAGGATGGATGAAATTTAAATTATTATCTTTGGCATAAGTTATGGCAAAAGCATAAGCTTCGTCAAAATTGTTACCTTTAAGTATGACTTGTGCGCCTAAAGCTTTAGTTGCAGAAACTTTTAAAAGAGGAGTAGATTCTGGCATAACAATAATGGATTTAATACCAAATTTTTTTGCACTAATGGCTACACCTTGAGCATGATTTCCTGCACTTGCTGCAATAACCCCATGTTTTTTTTGCTCTTTACTAAGATTGGCTATTTTGTTGTAGGCTCCTCGGATTTTATAAGCTCCTGTTATTTGTAAATTTTCATTTTTAAGATAAATTTCGCTTTTACAAATTTCACTTAAACAAGAAGAATATATAAAAGGAGTTTTGTTAATAAAATTTGAAATTTGTTGTTTAGCTTTATAAATTTTATTGAGTTCTAGCATAGTTTATCCTTTATTTTAAAGTTTTATTGTTCTATATAAATTTTGCAATTTTTATATTTTTAAATACATGATTTATTTTATTTATCTTTTACAAAGAAATACTCCACATTCAAGATGCGGGGTGTTTACAAATTGATCAAAAAGAGCAAATTGATGTATTTGATGAGTTGAATTTAATTCTTTTAAATCCTCTTTTAAGCTAAGAGGGTTGCAAGAAATATAGATAATATTTTTGTAATTTTTTATTAATTCAATCACACTTTTATCAAGTCCACAACGTGGTGGATCAACAAAGACATGAGAAAAGTTAAAATTATCCAATTGAATGTTTCTTAAGCGAAAAAATTCCCTTTCTTTTTTAAGAGCTGAACTTAATTCTTGACTTGATAGTCTTATAAAATCAATATTTGAAATATCATTTAATATACAATTTTTTAAAGCAAAATGAATATTATTTTTTGAAATTTCAGTAGCTAAAATTTGATTAAACAAATGGGCTAAAGCTAAGGTAAAATTTCCATATCCACAATACAGTTCAAGTAAATCCATTCTTTTTTGAGTGTTTAAAATTTCACAAGTCCATTCAATCATTTTTTCGTTGATAGCGGTATTAGCTTGTATAAAACAATCATTACTGATTTCATAAAATATTTTTTTATTGTGAATGTTTAAAATTTGTTTTAAAATTTCTGTTTTAAAAATCAGTTTTTTGCCTTTACTTCTTGCAATAAGATTAATATTAAGAGCAGTGCTTAGCTTTTCTAAATCTTGTTTAATATCTTGTATATTTTTATGATAAAGTAAAGTAGTGCTTAAGTCTTCTTTCGTGGCTAAAAATTCAACCCCAAAGAGTTTTTCTTTTAGAGAATGATGAGAGCGTAAATATTCTAAAAGTTTTGGCATTAATATGCAAATTTTTTCATCTGCAAATTCTAAATTTTTAATTATAATTTTTTTTTTAGTTTGAGCATTAAACATGGCATAAAAAAGTGTGTTGTTTTCATGGTAAAATGAAAGTTCAATTTTTGTACGATAATGTTTATTTTTTGAAGCAAAGAGTTTGAAATCTTCTTTATAAAGTTCTTTAAAATATTCTTGCATAAAAGAAGCTTTTTCTTCTAAGCTTAAAAAATTTCCAAATTTTTCAAGACTCATGGAATTTTCTTTCCTATATATCTTAGCAAAATGGCAATAAGTATAAAATTTAAAGGTAAAACAAGCCAAACATTAAGTCCTAAAGATACAGGAATATAGCCTGTAATTAAAGAAATAATACAAATAAATAGAGCATAAGGAATTTGGGTTCTAACATGCTCCATATGATCACATTTGGCACTCATGGATGAGAGAATAACATTATCAGAAATTGGTGAGCAGTGATTACCAAAGATTGCACCTGTTAAAACACAACTGATATTAATAACCATATAATGATGCATAGTATTTGCATCCATGCCGTTAATTTTAGCAATTTCATGGGCTAAAGGTACTGCAAGAGGCATTAGTATACCCATAGTTCCATAACTTGTTCCTATGGCAAAAGAAATAGCTGAAGCAAAAGCAAAGATAGTAGCAGGTAGGATAAATTGCGGTAATTTATCTGCAAGTAAACTTGTGATAAATAAAGAAGTTCCAAGATCTTTAACTATACTTGAAAGTGACCAGGCAAATAAAAGTAAAACGATAGTAAAAATCATAGTTTTCCAACCATAAATCCATGTTTCTACTGCTTCTTTAAGATTAAAAATTTTACGACGCACTCCAATGAAAATTGCCACAATAGCAGCAAATAAAGCCGCTTGAAATAATACTACTGAAGAATCTGCATTTCCAAAAGCTATTCTAAAAGTTTCAAAAGATAAAGGATTTTTATTAGCTTGTAAAAGTTCTTCTCCTTCTAGGGTACTAATTCCATTAAAATAAAATCCTAATATGGCTAAAATAATTAAGGTAAAAATAGGAATAATAGCATCTAATGATCTAATTTTTATATTTTCTTTTGGTGCTAAAAATTGATCTTCTAATTCTGCGGTATTTAAAGTACTTGATTTTGATAAAGGTGCAATTTGTCCTGTAGTTTTTGCACGTATTTGAGCTTGATACATAGAACCAAATTCTCGTCCCATAATTGCTGTCATGATAACAAAAAAAAGCATGAAGATATTATAAAAACGGTAGGGTAGGGTTTCAACAAAAATACCAAAAGCACTAATATTATTAATACCTATATGTCCATAAGCAGTTTTTATTAAAGAAACCTCTAAACCTATCCAAGTTGAAATCACAGCTATACCAGCAACAGGTGCAGCAGTAGAATCAATAATAAAGGCAAATTTTTCACGTGAAATTTTAAATTTATCTGCTAAAGGACGCATGATAGGACCAACAATAAGTAAATTTGCATAATCGTCAAAAAAGATTAAAAGTCCTAAAAACCAAGTATTAATTTGAGCTGATAAAGCTGATTTAGAGCGTTTAGCAAATTTTAATGCTAAAGCTTTGGCTCCGCCCATTTTTGTGATAAGTGCTACAAGACCTCCTATACACAGTATTTGTAAAATAATACCTGCATTAACAGGATCAGAGGTAGAATTTAAAACATAAGAGATAATTTTTGAAAAGGATTCTATAGCAGTGTGATAAAAATTACTAAAAGCTAGATATTGCGCTTGAAAGATGTTTGCCGATAAGCTAAGAAGAAAGGTTCCGCTTAAGACTCCAGCAAAAAGAGATAAGATAACATCTTTTGTGATAAAAGCTAAAGTAATAGCAACTAAAGGAGGTATAATGGTAAATGCACCAAATAAATTAGCATTTACAAGAGCTTGTGAAGAATTGGCAAATGCAAATAAAGGTAATAAAAATAAAATTAAAATTTTTTTCATCGTGTTCTTTCTATATAAAATCCATTCCATGTTTGAGTTATGGGCATAAGTTCAATTTCATTAACATTAATATGTTGTGGTAAATTGATAATAGACATAACTACTTTAGCAATATCATTAGCACTAATAAATTGAGTATTTTCATAAAGAGCGTTTGCTTTTTGTATATCTCCTTTAAAACGTACTTGGCTAAATTCGGTTTTACAAAGTCCTGGGGCAATATTGGTAACTTTAATATTACTTCCTCGAAGATCATTTCTTAAAGCTAGTGAAAATTGTCCTACAAAGGCCTTAGTCCCGCAATAAACATTGCCTCCAAAATAAGGATTACGTGCTGCAACGGAACCAAGATTAAAAATATAGGCATTTTTTTGTTTTCTTAGTATAGGTATAAGAGCTTTTGCGATATATAAAAAACCTTTTATATTTGTATCAACCATGGTATTAATATCTTCAAGAGAAAGTTTATCAAATTCATCTGTACCTAAGGCTAACCCTGCATTATTAAATAAAATATCAATGTTTTTAAATTCTTGAGGAAGTTTTTCTATATTTTGTAAAATGGTATCTTGATTTCTTATATCTATACATAAAGTATAAATTTGATCTTTATATTTTTCTTTGAGTTCTTCTAGACGTTCTTTACGACGCGCAAGAGCGATGACTTTATAATTTTCTTGTATAAAAGCATCTACACAAGCTTTTCCAAAGCCTGAACTTGCACCTGTGATGAATGCAGTTTTCATTTTTGTTGCCTCCATAAAATATTTTTTATCTTTAAAATTTAGAAATTTATTTATATTTTTATATATTTTAATTTTATTTTAAACTAAGATATTTTAAAAAATATTTTTTAAAATCAAATATAAACCAATAAGGTGTATTAATAAAATATCTAATAATACATTCTTGCTTAATAGCTTGTTTGCTAATATTTTTAAAAATAGTTTTATTATATTGAAAAGCTTTAATTTTATAATAAAAAGATATTTTATTTAAATTATAAGTGAAATAATTTTTTATATTTTTTCTAAAATGATTTATGTTTTTATCAGCATGATATAAAAAATATATTTTTAAAATATTATATTTTTTGATTATGTTTTTAATAAGTTTAAGATGAAGATTAAATTGAATCATGATTTTTACAAATAAAAGATTAAGCTCCCTAATTTTATAAATATTTTTTGATATTTTATTAAAAAAATAATTATTTTTATCAAAAAATATTTTATAATTTTTATTATAGCTAATAATGCGATTAATTGTAAAATAAAAAAATGAAATAAACAATAATTTCAATATATTCCTTTAAAAAATTTAATCTTCAAGTTCAAAATTTTCAATTTCATTAAAATTTAAATATTTATATATATTTGCTTTATAATCATCATTTAATTTGTCATTAACAATTTGCAAATATTCTTCTTTGCTTGGAATCTTTCCTAAAATTGCACAAACTGCTGCAAGTTCAGCACTTCCTAGATAAACTTTTGCACCCATCCCCATACGATTGTCAAAATTTCTTGTGGAAGTTGAAAATACTATAGCATTATCAGCTACTCTTGCTTGATTGCCCATACATAAAGAACATCCTGGGACTTCTATTCTAGCTCCTGCAGCACCAAAAATACTATAATACCCTTCTTTAATAAGTTGTGCTTTATCCATTTTAGTTGGTGGAACTACCCAAAGCCTAGTTTGTAACATACCTTTATTTTTTAAAATTTCACCTAAAGCTCGGTAATGCCCTATATTGGTCATACAAGATCCTACAAAAACTTCATCTATATTTTTTGGACGTTTTTCATCAGCTAAAATTTCACTTAAAGTTGCTACATCATCAGGATCATTAGGACAAGCTAAAATAGGTTCTTTAATATCATTAAGATTGATATCAAGAATATAGGCGTACTGAGCATTTTTATCTGCTTTTAAAAGAGTAGGGTTTTTAAGCCATTCTTTCATTTTTGTAGCTCTTCTAATAAGAGTTTGTTTGTTTTCATAGTTTGCTTTTATCATAGCTTCAATTAAAGAAATATTTGATTTAATATATTCGCTTACACTTTCTATGCTTAATTCTACACTGCAAGCAGCTGCTGATCTTTCAGCACTAGCATCACTGAGTTCAAAAGCTTGTTCTACCTTTAAGTTAGGCAAACCTTCAATTTCTAAAATTTTTCCTGCAAAAATATTTTTTTTATTTTTTTTCTCGACACTAAGTTGCCCTTGTTTGATAGCATAATAAGGTATAGCATTTACAAGATCTCTTAAAGTAATTCCTGCTTGTAATTCTCCGCTAAAACGTACTAAAATACTTTGGGGTACATTTAAAGGTATGGATCCTGTTACTGCGGCAAAAGCTACAAGTCCACTTCCTGCTGGAAATGAAATGCCTATAGGAAAGCGAGTATGAGAATCTCCACCAGTTCCTACTGTATCAGGCAGTACAAAGCGGTTAAGCCAGGAGTGAATAACTCCATCTCCTGGTTTTAAGCTTACTCCACCTCGACTTGTTATAAATTCAGGTAGAGTTTGGTGGAGTTTAGAATCGCTTATTTTAGGGTAAGCTGCAGTATGGCAAAAGCTTTGCATAACAAAATCTGCATTAAAACCTAGGCTTGCTAGTTCTTTAATTTCATCTCTAGTCATAGGACCTGTAGTGTCTTGAGAGCCTACAGTGAGCGTACGCGGTTCTATGTACATATCAGGAAGTACTCCTTCAAGATTACAAGCACGACCTAATATTTTTTGAGCTAAGGTGTAATTTTTATTGGAATTTTGAGGTTGTTTAGGTTTAGTAAAGATGTTTTCATTTTCTAAACCTAAAAATTCTCTTGCCTTGGTACAAAGTCCGCGTCCTATGATTAAAGGAATTCTTCCTCCAGCTTTAACTTCATCAAAAATGGTATTAGGATTTAATTGAAATTCTGCTATAACTAATCCATTTTTTACAATTTTACCTTCATAAGGATAAATTTCAAACTCATCACCCATTTCTAAATGAGATGTATCGCAAACAATAGGTAAGGCACCACTATCTTGTGCGGTATTAAAAAAAATAGGTGCTATAGTAGAACCTATGATAATGCTTCCACTGTGTTTATTAGGAATACCTTCTATTTCTTTGCCTAAATGCCATTGTATGGAATTAATAGCTGATTTTCTACTAGATCCTGTTCCTACTACATCTCCTACATAAACCACTTCGCGACCACTTTTTTTGAGTTCTTTAATCTTTTCTAAAGATCCTACTTGTCTTATTTTAAGCATAGCATTAGCATGTAAAGGAATATCACTTCTTGTAAAAGCATCACTTGCAGGGCTTAAATCATCAGTATTTGTTTCACCTGAGACTTTAAATGCTATACAAGAAATCATTTGAGGTAATTTTTCTTTTTTAGTAAACCATTCTGCATCAGCCCAACTTTGTAAAACTTCTTTAGCATAAGGGTTTGTTTTACTAAGTTGAGCTATAGTATGAAAATTATCATGCACAAAAATAATATTTTTTAACATTTGTGCTGCATCTTTGGCTATATTTTCATCTTTTAAAGCATCAATTAAAACTTTAACATTATAACCTCCTAGCATAGTACTAAGCATTTTTAAGGCATGTTTTTTATCTATACTTGGAGTAGTGATTTTATCTTTTAATATAGAATCTAAAAATTCGCATTTTATTAAAGCTGCATCATCCACACCCGGGTTAACACGGTTTTGTAAAAGATTGATTAAATTTTCATCATTTTGGATTTTTAAAAGTTCGCATAATTGTTTAGTTTGTTGTGCATTTAAAGCAAGAGGTGGAATACCTAAAACTGCTCTTTCTTTGACAAGTTTATCATATTCTTGTATAAAAGACATTTTTAACTCCTTGAGTATCTTATTGATATAATTTTAACTTTTTAGAGGATAAAAAATGTTTAAAGTTTATTATAAAATGTCTTTGTGTTACCTATCTTTACACAGTGATGGAAAATTTTTAACTAGGATTGATTTTTGCAAGAATAATGATAATGATTTTAAAACTTGTGCTTTACTTGATTTAGTAATAAATGAACTTGATTTGTATTTTGCACATAAGCTTAAGAAATTTAGTATTCCTATTTTATTACAAGGTACGGAATTTGAGTTAAAAGTATATAAAGCTTTGATGAAGCTTCCTTATGGAAAAGTTGCTTCTTATAAAGAAATAGCTAAGCAAATTGATCATCCTAAAGCTTTTAGAGCGGTTGGAAATGCTAATTCTAAAAATCCTATTCCTATTATTATACCTTGTCATAGAGTTGTTTCAAGTAGGGGTATAGGTGGATATAATGGTGGGTTAAAAATAAAAAAATTTTTACTTAAAAATGAAGGGATTGATTTAAAATAGACTTGGAATTTGATTTTCTTTGTTTTCAAATTCTTGTTCAAAAGTATCATAATTTTCAAAAATTAAACAATATTTAAAATCTTTTATTGTTTTAAGATCTGATATATTATTGTATGTAAAATCGCATAATAAAGAATTTTTAACAGCATATTTGAAACCTTTTATGTTTTGCAATTGTTCTTTCCAAAAGTTAAAAGTATGTTCATTATTGCTGATAATAAATGCTTGAGAGCTTGTTCCAAAAGGAATAATTTCAAATTGATTATTGATAAAATAAATTTTAAAATCATCAATTTTGCTAAAATCAAAATTGATTTTTTGTTTTTTTTCTTTTAAAAAAGCAATGATTTTTGAAAAACTATGAGCATAAAAAAAGGGCAAATTAAGGTTTTTAAAATAGAGGTTTTGGCAAATTAAACTTGTAAAAAATAAGCTAGAATGAGATAATAAAGTAAAATTATTTTTTTTTAAATAACAAGGGTTGGCACACAATTTATTTAAATAATCTTCATCATAGTAACAAAAAAAATCATTTTTTTTTGCTTTAACGAGTTTTTCAAAATCAGCGAAAATATTACCTTGTAAAATATTTAAAGAGAAGGCTTTGCAAAGGCTTAGTTCATAAATTTTAAAAAGTAGAAATTCGCATTCTTGATTTTGACAAAGAAAGCGCAATAATCTTGTTAAAGCTTGTTCTAAATTTTCAACTTTAAAATAAAAAATTTCTTTATCATTGATATTAATATGGTTTTGTGTAATAATGGCATAAGCACCTTTTTTTATAGCTTTGTCAATTTCTTTTTCATCATTATTAAAAAAAGCAAAACCTTTTTTTATATGATTTAAATTTATAGCAAAACCTTCTACGCTTAAGATGCTGCCTTTATGGATTAAAGTTGCATTAAGAAGTTCTCCTAGATTACTAATGTGCATTTTTAACCTATTAAAGATCCATTTTTAACGAGTTCTTCAGGTGTAATTAATATAAGCTTGTCTTCACTTTTTGCACAAAGTATCATACCATCACTTTCATATCCAAAAATTTTTGCTTTTTTTAGATTGCTTAAAATACAAACTTGTTTACCAATTAAATCTTCTGCTTTATAAAATTTAGCTATGCCTGAAAGGACTTGACGTATTTCTTTATTATCTAATTCAAGTTGAAATTTTAGAAGTTTTTCACTCCCTTTTATATTTTGACAATCAAGTACTGTAGCAATTTTAATTTCAATTTTAGCAAAATCATCGATTTTAATTCTAGGGTTTTGTTTTTCTTCTTTTTTATTTAAAAAGTTTTGTTCTATTTTTGGAAATAAAACTTCGCAAGCACTTATTTTAAAATTTAAAAGTTCATTATCGATAATTAATTTTTTATAATTTATCGAAGAAAGTTCGAAATTTAAAGCTTTGGCTACTTTTTGACAAGATTTAGGTAAAACAGGGCTTAATAAAAGACTTGTTTTAGCTAAAATATTTGCACAAAGTCCCACAAGAGCATTAGCTTGTTCATATTTATTTTCTTTAATAAGATTCCAAGGTTCGTATTTACTTATAGCTAAATTGGCTATACTTAAAGCTTTAAAAAGTTCTTCTAAATACCGATTGCATTGTAAATTTTCTAAAAAATCTATAGCTAGGTTTAAATGTTTTTGTGCTTGATTGAGTTCAAGGCTGTAAAATTCTAAAATACCTTCTTTAGAAACATTTTTTTGGAAATATTTTTCACTCATTCCTATAATACGATTTAGTAAATTTCCAAATTCATTACTTAATTCAGTGTTTATGCGATTAATTAACATATGCTCACTAAAATCTCCATCATTTCCAAAAGGCACTTCTTTAAGTAAGAAATATCTAAAAGCTTCATCTCCATAAGCATTGATAAGATCTTTAGGTTTTATAACATTGCCTTTAGACTTACTCATTTTTTCACCTTCTTTAGTCCACCAACCATGAGCTCCAATAAATTTAGGTAATGGTAAATCTACACTCATTAAAAAAGCAGGCCAATAAACTGCATGAAAGCGTAAAATATCTTTACCCACTAAATGTATATGTGCAGGCCAAAATTTTCGATTTTTGTTTTCACTATTATAATCAAGTGAGCTTACATAAATAAAAAGCGCATCTAGCCAAACGTAAATAATGTGTTTATCATCGTGAATTTCTTTGGGTAATTTAATTCCCCAATCAAAGCTTGTTCTAGTAATAGAAAGATCTTTAAGTCCACTTTCTACAAAATTAATCAATTCATTTTTTTTATTTTTTGGTAAAATAGGATCTTCTTTGTTATACCATTGTAAAATTTTATCTTGATATTTTGAAAGTTTAAAAAAATAACTTTCTTCTTTTAAAAGGGTTGTGTTTTTACCACAATCTGGACAAGAATATTCATTAATAAGCTGGCTTTTTGTAAAAAAGCTTTCACAAGAAACGCAATAATGTCCTTCGTATTCGTCTTTATATATATCGCCTTTTTTCCACATTTTTAAAAACATGGCTTTGACAAATTCTATATGTTTAATATCGGTTGTTCTTGCATAAATATCATAGCTTATTTCAAATTCATCCCATAATTTTTTAAATTCAAGACTAATTTTATCAGCATATTCTTTAGGAGTAGAGTTTTTTAATTTCGCTACCTCTTCAATTTTTTGTCCATGTTCATCAGTTCCTGTTAACAATAAAGTTTCATGTCCTTGTAAACGATAAAATCTAGCTAAGGTGTCAGCAATGATAGTTGTATAAGCATGACCTAAATGAGGTACATCATTGACATAATAAATTGGTGTTGTAATATAGCGCATTTTTTTCCTTTAAAAATCAAATCCTCCCTCGGTTTTACCCTTGGACATGCTATTATAAACAGCATCTACATAGTTTTTTCTAATTAAACATGTGAAAATTTCATTGCAATTATAACAAGATTTTAAACCTTTTGAGTTTTGACAAGAAAGTAAATCGTCTTTTTTTTCATCTAAATCTTGTTCAAATTCATCTTTATTTAATAATTCACTCATTTATAAGCCTTTAGAAGTTTTGTAATTTCATATTCTGATCCAAAAAAACAAGGTGTTGTAGCATGAATATTGTTAAATTCAAGATCAAGTAAAGATTTATTGTTTCCATTACTTGTTTTGCCACCAGCTTTTTCTACAATAAAGGCTAAAGGGAATACTTCAAATAAAGCTCTAAGTTTTCCTTGTGGAGCATCTTTAGTGGCAGGATAACTAAAAATTCCACCGCCTTTAAGTAAAATTTGATTAATATCGCTTACCATGGCACCTGAATATCTTAAGCGATAACCTTCAAGAAAAAGTTCTCTGATAAAAGAGGCGTGTTTGGTATCCCAAAATTGTTGAGTTCCTCCTGTGGCATTAATTTTACCTTTTTGATTCATTTTAAGATCCTTTATAAAGGTGAAATTATTATTTGCATCAAGACGGTAAAGTTTTGGGATATCTTGACAAATTACAAGTTCTAAACGTGATCCATACATACTATAAATAGCGGCTTTTAAATTTTTAGCATGTGCTTGCTTTTCATAAATAGCAAAAATAGAACCTATGCTAAAATTTACATCCATTAAACTTGATCCATCTAAAGGATCGTAAGCGATAATAAATGGCGCATCTTCATTAAGTGTTAATATTTCATTTTTTTCTTCGCTAATAAGAGCTTTAATACTAGAACATTGACTCAGGGTATTTGTTATGATTTCATCACTTAAAATATCTAATTTTAATTGAGTATCTCCTGTAAAATTGTGACTTTGATTATAGTTAAGATCTGGAAATTTTAAGGCTTTAGAAATTTGTATAACTGCTTTTTGCACATGATAAATAAGATCTTGCATTTTATAATTCTCCTTTTAAATTTTTAGCGTTTTTAAGTATATATTTGCAAATTTTTTCTATATTATTTAAATCAAGCCAAACTAAATTTGAAGATGTAATTTTTTTATAGCTTGCAATGGCATTAGAATAATTAAAATAGCTTTCATCTATTTCTTTACAAAATACACTAATTCTTGGTAAATTAAGAGTTTTTAAACCTTCTACTAAACAAATATCAAAATCAGAAGCTAATTTTAAAGCCTCTAAAATACTATTTTCTTTGTGTGAAAATAAGGTAGTCCTACTAGGACTTAATACCATTACTTCAGCTCCACTTTGAAAAAAAATAAAGCTATCTTTACCATTATGATCAAATTGAGCTTTATTAGCTGGATCATGTTTAATGATAAGAACTTTTAGATTTTGTTCAATAAATCTTTTAGCTATTTGTTTTATAAGTGTGGTTTTACCTGAATTTGAAGGTCCGCTAAATGCCATAATAAGTTGTTTCATGGAGCACACTCTTAATTTTTTAATAAATTATATCTTTTTAAACTAAAAAATAGGGTTAAAAAGTTACAATAATTATAATAAAAATATAGGAAAAAAATGAAGTTTTATATTTTAGTTTTTAGTATTTTTTTAATGAGTTCTTGTTCATTAAAAGATCAATCTATTGTAGATATGAATTTAAAGTCACAAACTTTAATGTTTACGCAAAAATATAAAATTACTCAAAATAAGATGAATGCTATTGTTAGTATGTCTTATTTAAATCCTGTTTTAGATTATACAAGTCAAGATGATATTTTTGCTCTATCTTTAACTCCAAATACTTTTAAAATTGAAAAATTGGAAGTTTTTATTAATAATAAAAAAGCTAAAATAGAGCAATTAGACAAATCTTATTTAAAGTATCTTATACAAAATCATTATACCCATTATTTTAGGGTATATCTTTCTGAAATGAAAGAAAAAACTAAATTTATAGCTAAGATTTGTTTAAATGATTTGCCTTGTTTTGAATTAAATTTTCAAAAATATCCGAAATCTTTATACTATCGTTCAGAAGATATCGATACACAATATAATTAGCTAGAACTTTTTTTCCATAAATTCTACTTTCTTGATAAGGAACTAATTCCATGGATAAAAAAGGTTCAAATTTACCTGCTTTAAACATGTCTTCCCTTGCAAGCATACGGCTGGTAAATCCTATGCCACCATTATAAGCATAAGCTGTAAAGAGTGGAGATTTTAAGCGTGTTTCTAAATAATTTAAATGATGGTTTCCAAAATAATACGCCATTTCAGGTTTAAACATAAAATCTTGATCAAAATTTGGAATTTTGAGTTCTTTTTCTCCTATGTGATTTGCTAAAAATGGCATAAATTGCATCATACCTAAAGCATAAGAGACTGAAATAGCAGTTGGAATAAAATGACTTTCTTGTCTAGCAATAGCTAAAATTAAAGCTTGTCTTGTTGTATTATAATCTTTTATATTTTCATAATAAGGCATGATAAAATAATGTTTTTTGAAATTATTTTTACGTTCTAATATATAAGTATAAATGGGTAAGGTTTCTTGGGTATTAAATTCTTTTGCTAAAGCATCTAATTCACTTGCATTAGCATCACGGATTTTTTTGTGAAGTTTTTGCCAAGCAAAAGGATCATGTATATTAAAATCATTTTTTTTTCTACTAGGGTTTAAATTTTCTATTTTTGGAAAAGGTGTGTTAGTAAGTTCTTTTGCATAAAGACTATAGATATTTAAAGAAGGGCTTTGGGATAAGGTTTTTAAATCCTGTTCATTATGATTAAGAAACCACATCCAAAAAATGGCGTTATCTTTTTTACTTTGAACTTTAAAAGTTTTAGCTGCTTGTTTGAAAAAATTATAAGCAAGTTCTGTTTTATCATAAGTTAAAGCATTTACTCCTAGGTAAAAAGCACTATCTTCACTTACAAGTTCAGGGTTTATTTGTAGCATAGCATATCTAAAATGAGGGTTTTCTTTTTTAATAATAGTGTTTTGTATAAAATTTTTAAAACCAACATGATAAGATAGTTTATTAATGAAATTAGCATTTAAATCTAAATCATATTTTTTAGAATAATTATAAAGTTTAAAAAAACTATTAATATCTTCTTTTTGTATGATATAAGCCATAGGATTGGGAGTATTAAAAGCAAGTAATAAATTAGCTAAATCAGGTTTTTGTTTTTCAAAAATTTGAGCTAAACTTATTCTATGTTTAGCGTCTAAATCTGCTATAAAAACAAGAGAATTTAAACGTATACTTTGACAAGTTAAATTAGCATCTAAAATAGTTTTTGTAGTGTAAGTATAACATTTAGCATATTTTGGATTGATATAAGGTTTTAAAGGAATGATTTTTTCAAATTCAGTTTTAATTTTTCCTATATAGCGAAAAATATGAGAATTTAAATTTTGTGCCTCTTTTTCACTGATAGCTTTTTTTTCTAAAAGTCTATAAATATAATAATCTTTAGCTAAAGAATTTTCTTCTTTTTTAAGTTTTTCTATATCATATTGTACAGCATTTAAATAAGAAAACACAAATAAAAAAACAAACCATTTATTTTTCACAATATACCCTTTAAAATATTTTGAAGAAAAATATCAAGAAATTTTAATATTAGCACTATGATTAAGGGAGCAAGATCTATACTTCCTATACGAGTTGGAATTTTTCTTACTAAATTATAAGCGGGATAGCTTAATTTATATAAGATTTGTACTATGGGATTATAAGGATCTGGGTTGACCCAACTTAAAAGAGCGGTGATAATGATAATCCAAATGTAAATATTAATAATAATTTGAACAATTTGAAAAATTGAAATAATAAAAGAATCAAAAAACATAATTAAATCCTTGCTAGTTCATGAATAAATTGTTTTATATAAGGATAAAGATCACTAAGTTCTGGACCATAGGTGTTTCCTGTAAGAATAATCCTTAAAGGCATAAAGAATTTTTTACCTTTTAAACCACTTTGATTTAAAAGTTCTTTTTTAAAATCTTCATAATTTTCAAACAATGTTATTCTTTTTAAAATATCTTTTAAAATCGTACATTCTGTTTGAAATTCTTGATAATCTTTAATTTGAAAAATAGTTTGTATTTTTTCTTTAAGTTCTTTAGTGGTGCTTGCTTCTTGAGTATAAAATTTAGCAAGTTCTGCTAGGTCTTTATTAAGATTAAGAAGCTGGTTGAGTTTTTCATTGGGCATTCTTTTGATATGTTCTCGATTAATTTGTAAAAGTTTTTTAAGATCAAATTTAGCAGGGGCTTTAGAAATTTTAGTAATATCAAACCATTCAATTGCTTCTTCTAAAGTAAAAATTTCACAAGGAGTTTTATTGCCTAGCATGATAAGATAATTAGCAATAGAACTAGGTAAAATTCCTTGATCAAGTAACCATTTTACAGAAGAATGCGCTTCTCTTTTACTCATTTTTGTATTTTCTTCATTTAAGATAATGGGTAAGTGTGCATAAGTTATAGTATTAGTATAAGCTAGACTAGCACGAATATGTTCTTGTTTTGGGGTGTTAGAAACATGATCTTCCCCGCGTATGATACAAGTTATATTTTCAAGCATATCATCTACTGCACAAGCAAAATTATAAGTTGGAGTTTTATCAGTTCTCATGATTACAAAAGAATCTATATCTTGAGGTTTGAAATCGAGTTCGCCTTTTATAAAATCTTTAAATTTTATATTATGGTTAGGTTTTTTAATGCGAATAACAAAGGGTTTTTCGCATGTTAAAATATCAATATTGCTTAAATGCTCGCAAGTGCCATCATAGCGGTAAGGTTTGCCTTGTTTTTTGGCTAATTCTTTTTTGCTTTGAAGTTCTTCTTGAGTACAAAAACAAGCAAATGCTTTTTTTTCGTTTACAAGTTTTAGGGCCATTTGACGATGAAATTTTAAATTTTGACTTTGTATATAAAAATGTTGCCATGAAATACCAAAAATATTTAAAATTTCTTTGATTTCTTCTTCTTTACCTTCTATATTTCTTATTTGATCTGTATCTTCAATACGTAGAATAAAATCTGTATGTTTTTGTTTTGCGCAAATATAATTAAATAAAGCTGCGCGTAAATTTCCTATATGCATATCGCCTGTTGGAGAAGGTGCAAAACGATACATTTTATAACCTTTAATTTTATTAAAAAGTTTTATTATAACAAAAAAATTTATATGGATATTTAATTTTTGCTTTGTTATAATGCTTTCATGATATTTTTCATTTTTTCTTTGGGCATATTATTGATTTTTGCTTTGGCTAATGTTTATATTTATAAAAGATTTATTAAAAAAATCATTATTTTTAAACATTTGCACCAATTTTTTGCTTTTATTTTTATTTTACTTTTTTTAGCACAAGCTGTATTTTTAGCTTTTCGTAAAGAAGATTATTTAGGTGATATGGAGTATGAAATTTTGGCTATGCTTTATGCACCTACTTATTGTTTGTTTTTTATAAGTTTAATATTAGATTTAATAAAGTTGATTTTGTTACTTAAAGGAAAAGTGTATGAGAAATACCATTTCATCGCACGTTTATCTTTTGAATGTATGCTTATTTTTATAGGATTTTTTTTAACTTATATAAGCATTAATAATGCTTTAAAAATACCTCAAATTCATAATGTAGATATTAATATAGCTGATTTAGAAAAAAATTTAAAAATAGCTATGCTTACAGATGTGCATTTGGGTAAGAATTTACATGAAGATTTTTTAGAGAAATTAATTACTAAGGTAAATTCAGAAAAACCTGATATGGTAGTTATAGTAGGTGATTTAATAGATACAGATCCTAAAAAATTACATTATATTTCCAAACTTAATCATTTGCAATCTTATTATGGAACTTTTTATGCTTTAGGTAATCATGAGTATTATCATGGAGTTAATCAAGTATTAGATTTGCTTAAAAAGCATACTAATATGAAAATTTTAGTAAACCAAAATTTAGATTTAGATGTGATTAATATTGGAGCAATTGCAGATTTAGCAGGTCTTAATAAGGGTTTTTTGGGTCCTGATTTAGCAAGAGTAAAAGTAGATTTAAACACGAGTAAACCTAGTATTTTGCTTACTCATCAACCTAAAGCAGCTTTGCTTTATGATTTAAGTGATTTTGATCTTGTTTTAAGTGGACATACTCATGGTGGACAAATCTTTCCTTTTATGTTTTTGGTTAAACTCCAACAAGGTTTTATTCATGGACTTTATGATTTAGGAGGAAAAACCAAGCTTTATGTTAGTAGTGGGGCAGGATTTTGGGGTCCAAGCCTTAGAGTCTTTGCTCAAAGTGAAATTGTAATTTTAAATTTAAAAGGAAAAAAATGAGTTTTTCAAAGCAAAGTTCAAGATTATTTGGTTTTGTATCAAAATGTAAATTTCCAAAATTTATACAAAAAATAATTAATGAAAAATATGTAAATTATTTTAAAATTGATATGAGTGAATTTAAAAATTCCTATGAATATGACAGTTTAAATGCACTTTTTACAAGATCTTTAGAAATTCCAAGAAAACTTGATGAAGGCTTTATTAGTCCTTGTGATGGTAAAATTTTAGAATGTGGTCATACTTTTTTAGCTAAAGAAGAGCATTTTGCTTTTTCTATTAAAGGCTGTACTTATAGTGTTGAAGAACTTTTAAGGGACAATTTTGAAAAAGAAGAATTAAAAAATGGACTTGATTATGTTAATATTTATCTTTCCCCAAAAGATTATCATCGTTATCATAGTCCTTGCAATATGCAGATTTTAAGTGCAAGTTATATAAGCGGGATGCTTTATAGTGTAAATGAAAAATCTTTAAAACATGTTGGTAATTTATATGTAAAAAATGAAAGAGTTAGTTTAAAATGTCAGACTCAAAAAGGTATTTTTTGGCTTGTTTTTATTGGGGCACAAAATGTGGGTAAAATGCGTTTTAATTTTGATGCAAGCATACAAACTAATGCAAAAATTTCTCATAATTTTACAAGGAAATATACAGATTTGATGATTAGTAAAGCACAAGAATTGGGTAATTTTGAATTAGGATCCACCATCGTTTTGATTTCTCAAAAAGGTCTTTTTGATTATAAGCTTAAAATAGAGCAAAATGTAAAATTTGGAGAAAAAATTGCTGATTAAGTTTTAGGTGTTTTATTTGCCATTTGATAAATAAAAGCAAAAATTTCAGCTACAGCTTTATACATATTAGGTGGAATTTCATCACCTAAATCAAGTTTGCTTAAAATTTCTATTAAGTCTTCATCTTCTTTAATAGGCACACCATGTTCTTTGGCTAAAGCAATGATTTTAGCCGCACTCTCACCCTTGCCACTAGCTAAAACTTTAGGTGCTGTATGTTTTTCTTTTTGATAGGCTAGGGCAACTGCTTTTTTTACTGATTTTTTAATTTCATTCATACTTTTTTATCCATGCCTATTTCAAGGTCTAAATTTTTTATATTTTTAGCATCAAATTTATTTTTAATAATATCTCCTATAAAGAAATTTCCACTTAAAAGCCCTGCTTTATTAATATTTCTTTTAAGAGTATGCGCATTTTCATAAATGGTTTTTCTAAATTCAATATTTTCAGCCATGATATTAATATCTATATATTTTTCATTATTAAGAGAAAGAAGAATTTCTAAATTTCCAAGTTTTGCAAATTCAAGTTTAATTTGAGCAAAAAATTTATCTTTTTTGCCACGTCTAAATATAATTTTAGAATCGTTTAAATCTTCCCATGAAAAAGGTAAATAAGTATTAATAGAATCATTAGCTAAAGACATGAGTTGATTGATTTCAAGTTGAGCTAAAAGGCGATTTGCTTGATTATATATGGCCTCATTATTTTCATTTTTAGCTAAATTAGAAATTTGTAAAAGTGTAGATTTAACATCATGATGTAAAGAATCTGCTATATCTTCATTAGTCTTGGATTTAATTTGTGCTAGATCTTTAAGGGAGTGATTGAGTTTGTGTTCTAAGTGTTTTAATTCTATTTGATTTGATTTAGCATTTTGACTTTGAGGATCAAGTTCTAATAAACTTTTATTAATTTTTATAAAAAGATGATTTAAATGTTTGCTTAAATCTTGTGCTTGATTTAAGTCAAGATTTTCTGTGCTAAATGCTAAATTTTTTATTATATTTTGTTGTATAAAATCTTGATTTTTTAAAATATTTTGATTATTAGATGTATTTTGTTGCATATTTTGTATATTGTTTGTTTTAGGATATTCTTTGTTATTTGGAGTAAAATCTTTGTTTATTTGATGACTTTCTTTGAAATTATTTTTTAAATCTTTAACTTTATTTTCTATATTTTTTTCATTTTCTTGTTTTGTATTATTTTCTTTAATATTGTTTGATTCGTGATTATTTTTTTGGTATTTTATTTTACCATCATTGTCTTTATTGTCTTTTTTTTCTGTTGAAGTTATTTGTTTATTAGGATTTATTTCGTGATTTTTTTCATCAGGTTGTGATGAATTTTTTGTTTTATTTTCTATAGAATTCTCTTTTATGTTTTGATGTTTATATTTTGAAGGATTTTGCTCATGAATAGAATTTTGTGTTAAATGAATTTTATTTTGGTTTTTTAAATTGCCACGTTCTAAGATATTTTTTAAAGTATTTTCAAGTTTTTCAAAAGCATTAGCAACTTGCTTTAAAATGGTTGTATCTTTAATAAGAAGATTTTCTGATTTATTTAAAGTTTTAGAAAAATGATGTTTTATAGAATTTAATTCTTTTGATATTTTATGAGCCAAAGGGATAATTTTTTCTTGAGCGTGGCTTGGATTTTTACTGATGTAATTTTTAAAATTTTCTAATTTAGTGCTTAATTGTAAAAGTATTTTAAAAGAACTTTTATTTAAGATTGTTTTATTTTGGTTTTGATAATGATCAATAATATTTTTTAGTTCTTTTAAGGCATCTTTTGGACTTAAGTTAGTATCAGCAAGTTGAGCTATTTTATTACTAAGTTCTTTATTGCTAAGTCCTTTAATAGCACTTAAAAGAGAATGAAAACTTTTAGGTAATAATTCTTCATTTAAGGCGTCTTTTAACTTAGCTTCTAAAAACACTCCCGAGTTTTTTAATAAAGGGGCAAGATTATCATTTTTAATTTCACTAGCAGGTTTTAAAATAGTATTGAGTTTATTTAAAACTTGTGTAAAAATATCATTTTTTGCAAGTTCTGTGCTTAAATTTTTTAATTCATTTGCAAAATTGGGTGCTAAATTTAAATTTTTTCCTTGTTTAAGCATAGGTGAATTAGGATTTTTTTGAGCATTAATTTGGTTTAGAAGTTTATTGATAAGTTCTTTTAATTTTTCGTTAATTTGATTTGAGCTAAAATTAGGTGTAATTTCTTCTTTATTTATATTTTTGTTTGAAGTTAAATTTTCTTTTAAAACTTCTGTAAGACTTTGTTTTGAACTGTTTTTTGAACCAGTTTTGTCCTTTAGGGTATTATTATCTGTTTTTGAATCATTTTTTTGTAGATTAGAAATTTGACTTGTGATTTGAGTATTAATCATTTAATAAAACCATGTTTCTAGGTTTTTTTCTTAAATTTTTATTAAGTATATTTGGTTTATTTATGGCAAAGAGAATTAAAAATCCTAAACAAACTATATAAAACCAAATAAAACCTTGAGTTTGAAAATATTGCATTAAAATTCCTAAAATTAAAGGACCAAATAAAGAACCTAAAGAATAACAAAAAAGAACTCCTCTTCCTAATTCTACACTTTTATTTTTATTAATGAGCATATCATTAGCTCTAGCAAGTGCTAAAGCATATAAACAAAAAACTCCTACGCCTAACAAACTTCCTAAAAAGTATTGAAAATATAAATGAAGTTTAAAAAAAGCAAAAATTAACATGGTAAAAAAGGCTATGCTAGAACAAGTAATAATAGCAAATTTTCTTCCTAGTTTATCTGAAATAATTCCCATAATGGTTTGAGCAAAAAAGCCTCCTAAAACTCCACAAAACATAAAATAAGATACAGATTTAGCATCAAAACCTTGCAAAAGTATAAAAACAGAAGCCATGGAGAAAAAACCATTAATAAGCATTCCTGCTATAAAGCTTGTAGTTATAGCTAAGGGTGCGATATCAAAAATTTTTGGTATGGAAATAGGGCTTGGTTGTGGTAAAATAGGTTCTTTGATTTTGATGAGATTTAAAGGTAAGGATGAAAGTAAAATTAAGCTTGCACTTAAAATAAAAACAGTATGCTGGCTTAAATTTAAAGCTATGATTAAAATACCTAATCCAAAAGCAAGATAAAAAACAATTTCATAAAATCCTAAAATTCTTGAACGTACAGCATTTTTACTTTTTTCATTAAGCCATGATTCTATAACCATTAAAAGCCCATAATAACAAATTCCTATAAAAAATCTTAAAAGAGCCCAAAAGATTAAACTATCGCTTATGGTATGAAGCATGGCTGAAATTCCAAATACTGCGCCAAATAAACCAAAAGATCTTATATGTCCTATACGAGAAATAATCTTATGCGCACTTATAGTACCCACAAGTGCGCCTATGAAAAAACAAGAACTTATTATACCTACGGCTAAAGAGCTTTCACCTTTTTCTTTTAGTATAACTCCTATTGAGCTTACTATTAAAGCATTGCCTGCAAATAAAAATACCATACCAGCAAAAAGTGCTGTCATTGATTTAATAATTTTTTTTGGACTCATGTTTTTTTATATATAAAAGAAAAATAAATATACAAACTAGCAAGGATGAAATTCCACAAATATAAGCTAAGATATTAAGTTTATCTTGGCGATGTAAGAATAAAAATCCAGCAACTAATATCATATAAGCTATAAGTTTAAAAAGAGAAAAAAATAAAGTAAAAAAGTGAATTTTATCTTTCATATTTAAATCCTCTTTTATTGCTTTAAAATGAACTTTTTTAGGAATAATTTGTTTTGTTTTTATAAAAATTAATGGAATATTTTTGAAATTTTTTTTATAAATTTCTATCTTTTTCCTTATGGCTTTTTTATAGTTTAAATAAGAAAACAAAACAACTAAAAGAATACTAAAAAAAGCTATTTCATAGCTTAAAAATACCTCTAATTTTAAATTATTTGTTATTAAAAAGATAATCCAAAAAAATAAATGAACACTAACAATGATATAAAACAAAATTGCGTTATGCTTCATAATTGATTTTTTTCTTCTTGAATTTTTTCTTGAATTAAAGCATCTCTTTTGCTAAACTCTTCATAAGTTTGTATTTGATTTTTATAAGCTTTGTAAACATTAAGTATTGCTCCACCAATACCCCAAAATACTCCAAGCCAAAAAAGCCAGGGATAAGGTGTGAACCGTTTAAGCAAATATCCTATTGCTATACCTAATAATATAGCAATTATTATAGAAATTCCAAGACTTAAACCATGAGCAGCTTCAAGGGTGCTGCGTATAATTTTTTGTCTTTTTTTGCCAGTATGATTTTCTTTTAAGGTATTATTCATATTTTTCTAAAACTTTCTTGTATGGCTTGTAGTGTTGTATCTATCATTTTGTGCGTTATTTTTGAACAAATAAAACCTGTTTCAAATTGTGAAGGTGCCAAATAAATTTTATTTTCAAGCATATTTTTGTGAAATTTTGAAAATAATTTAAGATCAGATTTTAAGGCATCTTGATAATTTAATACAGGATCTTTAATAAAAAAATATCCAAACATGGAGCCAATATGACAAATTTGTAAAGGAATTCCTTTTTCATTAGCTAATTTTTTCATTTCTTGAGTAAGTTTTTTAGCTAATTCTCCAAGTTTTTCATAAAGATTGATTTTCTTTTTTGCTTTTGTGAGACTTGCAATACCTGCTGCCATTGCCAAAGGATTGCCGCTTAAAGTTCCTGCTTGATAAACCCCACCTAAAGGACTTAAAATATCCATAATTTCAGCTTTAGCAGCAAATGCACCAGCAGGCAAACCCCCTCCTATAACTTTACCAAAAGTTACTATATCAGCTTGGATATGATTAATTCCATAAGATCCAAGATAAGAAGCTCTATATCCACTCATAACTTCATCAAAAATTAGTAAAGTTTCATTAGCTTTACAAAGTTTATAAAGTTCTTCTAAAAAAGCTTGCTTGGCTGGAACTAATCCCATATTTCCTGCAATGGGTTCAATAATAACACAAGCAATATCTTTATTTTTTTTAAAAAGTTCCTCAACGCTTTGTATATCATTGTATTTTGCAACTAGGGTATATTTAGCTAAATCTTCTAAAACTCCTAAAGAACTAGGGGAGTTAAAAGTAGCAGCGCCACTTCCTGCGCTTACTAATAAAGAATCAGAATGCCCATGATAACATCCTTCAAATTTTAAAATTTTCTTTTTCTTTGTAAAACCACGTGCAAGACGAATAGCACTCATAGTGGCTTCTGTACCACTGCTAACAAAACGAATTTTATCTAAATGAGGAAAGTCAGTTAAAATCAGTTTAGCTAATTCTGTTTCTAATAAAGTTGGAGCACCAAAACTTGATCCTTTTTTTAATGCTTTATAGCATGCTTTTTGAATATCTTTATCACAATGTCCAAAAAGCAAAGGTCCCCAACTTTGTACATAATCTATATAAGCATTTCCTTCTATGTCAAAAATATAAGCTCCTTTGCCATGGGAAATAAATTTGGGTTGACTTTGGACATTTGTAAAAGCGCGAACTGGAGAATTCACGCCACCTGCTATAAATTTACATGCTTGTTCAAAAGCTTTTTCATTAGTCATTTTTCTTCCTTACTAAATTGCTTAATATAATTATATAAAGTCATAACTTCATCATCGGTTAAAGAATAATTTGGCATAATAGATTTAGTATTCTTAGTTTGATTTAAAGAGTTTTTAAATTTTTCAAAATTAAGATTTTGTATACTTGGAATTTTATAAGCTGTTTTGATACCATTTTTTGTATAATATCCTAAAATTTGTTCGCTCCCATCTTTTCCATGGCATTTTTTACAACTAATACCTCTTGGATTTTCATATAACATTTTAGCGTATTCTTTAAGTGTAATAAAATCTGCACTAAAAAGGTTGATATTTAATAAAAAAAACATTAAAGCGAATTTCAAAGCTTAACCTTGTTAATAAAGTTTTAATATGATACAATTTTTACTTTAAAAAAGCTATAAATTTTGCAATAAGGAAAATAATGATTTTACTTGATGGTAAAGCTTTAAGTATAAAAATTAAAGAAGAAGTAAAAGAGAAAAATCAATTATTAAAAAATAAAGGTATTCAAAGTTGTTTAGCGGTTATTTTAGTTGGAGATAATGCAGCAAGTCAAACTTATGTTAGTTCTAAAACTAAAGCTTGCGAAGAATGTGGAATTAAATCTTTACTTTATCATCTTAGTCAAGATACAACTCAAAATGAACTTTTAGCTTTAATTAATACTTTAAATTATGATGATAGTATTGATGGTATTTTAGTACAACTTCCTTTGCCTAAACATATTTGTAAAGATTTAATACTTGAAAATATCATAAGTAGTAAGGATGTTGATGGATTTCATCCTATTAATGTAGGTTATTTAAATTTAGGTTTAGAAAGTGGATTTTTACCTTGTACCCCTTTAGGCATAATGCGTTTGTTAAAAACATATCAAATTAATTTAGAGGGCAAGGATGCTGTGATTATTGGTGCTTCAAATATAGTAGGTCGCCCTATGGCAAGTATGCTTTTAAATGCAGGTGCTACAGTAAGTATTTGTCATATTAAAACTAAGGATTTAAGTTTTTATACCAAAAAGGCAGATTTGATTATAGTAGCAGCAGGTTGTATTAATTTATTGCGTGAAGATATGGTAAAAGAGGGTGTTATTGTAATTGATGTTGGTATTAATCATCTTGAAAATGGAAAGATAACAGGAGATGTAGATTTTAAAGAAGTATCTAAAAAATCAAGTTATATTACCCCTGTCCCAGGTGGTGTAGGTCCTATGACCATAGCCATGCTTTTAGAAAATACTGTTAAATCAGCTAAAAATAGGCTTAATTAGGAACAATAATGGAAATTTTAAGAAAAATATATAAATTTTCTCAATCTTGGACAGGGACTGTAATTATAGTTCTTTTGGTGATTTTTTTCTTTATACAAGCTTTTGTAATACCTTCAGGTTCTATGAAAAATACTTTATTAGTAGGAGATTTTTTATTTGTTAAAAAATTTACTTATGGAATTCCAACCCCTCATATTCCTTGGCTTGAAATCCCTGTTTTGCCAGATTTTAACAAAAATGGCCATTTAATCCAAGCACAAGGTCCTCAAAGAGGTGATATAGTAGTTTTTAGAAATCCTCGTAATGAAAAAGAACATTTTGTAAAACGTTGTGTAGGTGTAGGTGGAGATAGGATAATTTATTCTAATAAAACACTTTATGTAAGAATGCATGAAGGGGATCAATTTATGAAAGAATATTATCCTAATGATCTTGTAAATTTTGGTGGTAATATTTATGTTAAAGAGCCTTATAAGCAAAAAGGTATACATTATGATTCTAATAAAGATATAGAAAATGATATTTTACGTTTTCTTAGTATAGGTAATTTTGCCATGTCTCCAACTTATCTTAAGGAATTAGGTCATCATATAGGTTTTAGCGGTGGCAATGCTTATGTTTTTGATGTGCCTGAAAATGAGTATTTTATGGTTGGAGATAATAGGGATTATTCTTATGATAGTCGTTTTTGGGGTTCAGTACCTTATAGATTAATAGTAGGAAAACCTTGGTTTGTATATTTTTCTTGGGATAAAGATAAAAATGTACGCTGGGAAAGAATAGGACGTTTTGTGGATACTTTAGAAAATGATGAACAATACATTCATAACGATGATGATGAAAATCAACTCAGTTAATAATTTATAATTTTAAAAGTTTGATTTCATCATCTTTTTTTAATTCACTTGTATCTTCATCACTAATAAGCAAAAATTCACTTTTTATAAGAGGAAGTATCATTCCTGAGCCAAATTTGTTTTCATTAAATGGGATGAAAATGTCTTTTTCTAAATTTCCTAAAATAAGATTGTTACGGCCATTTTTAAGTTTTAAATCCATTCCCATTTTAGCATGAAATTTTAAAGGTTCTTCTAAATTTCCATTTAACAAATTGATAATTTTTTTAGCAAAAATAAAACAAGAAAGATAAGCTGCCATAGGATTTCCTGGCAAGATAAGAACTAATTTTTGATTTTTTTGGTAAAGTTTGGTTGGTCTTGCAGGACGTGCTTTTAAACCTTTAAAAAGTGGACTAAAGCCAAGTTCATTTAAAGCTTGTTCGATAAAATCTGCCTCTCCAACACTTGCACCACCTGAAGTTATTAAAAGTTCAAAATTAGTATTTTCTAAAGCTTTCTTAGTGTTTATAAAATCATCTTCAATAATACCAAGATAAGATGTATTATCAAACATGTTTAATAAGGGCAAAGCATTAGCATTATAAATATTATTTTCATCGCATTCTTGCCAAGGTTCTTTAAGTTCATTTCCACTTGAAAAAATACCTATGCGAATTTTTCTTATAACTTCTATTTTATAAATTCCTTGAGAAGCAAGTAAAGCTATGTGTTTATTATTAAGTTTGGTGCCTTTTTTTAGCAAAAAATCATTTTCTTTTAATTCTTCGCCTTTATAGCGATAAGCATTATATTGTTTAGGGGCTTTTTTGATAATAAGTTTACCATTTTTTATGCATTCATCTTCAAGCATTAAAATAGTATCAGCATTTTTAGGCATTATGGCACCTGTCATGATTTTATAGCATTCATTTGTACCAAGTTCATACTTGTTTTTATCTCCTGCAAAAATTACTCCTTTGATGGTTAAAGGATGGTTTAAATGCGCATAATTAAAAGCATAGCCATCAAGTGCAGCATTGTCAAAACTAGGTAGATTTTTTTTTGCATAAAGATCTTTTGCTAAAATTCTATTTTTTGCTTGTTCAAGACTTATTAATTCTGATTCATTTAAACTCGAAATTTGATTGTTTAAATCTTTTAAAGTTTCAAAAATATTTTTCATTCTTCAAGCCTTGTGATTTTAGCTCCTAAGGCTTTAAATTTTTTTTCTAAATTTTCATAACCACGATCTAGATGATAAATTCTGTGGACCTTGCTTGTACCCTTAGCTGCTAATGCAGCTAAAATCAGTGCTGAGGAAGCCCTTAAATCTGTAGCCATAACATCAGCACAGTTGAGTTCTTTTCCTCCTACTATAGTGGCAATATGTCCATTAAGTTTGATATCTGCGCCCATTCTTAAAAGCTCGCTAACATGCATAAAACGATTTTCAAAAAGTTTTTCATCAATAATACTAGTTCCATTGGCTTTTAAAGCTAAAGCCATAAATTGTGCTTGCATATCTGTTGGAAAACCAGGATATTCACTAGTCATGATTTCTACAGGTTTGATTTCTTTGGCTGGAAGTAGGGTTAGGCTATCTTTTTCAACAAGAGTATCAAAACCCATTTGATGAAGTTTGGATAAGACTGCACTTAAATGAGAAGGATTAGCTTGATAAAGTGTGATTTGAGAATTTGTAATAGCTCCTGCACAAAGATAAGTTCCTGCTTCTATTCTATCAGGTATAACTTTAATTTCTTTAAATTCTAAAAGCTCTCCATCTGTACCATAAATTTCAAGTTCATCTGTACCAATGCCTTTAATTGAAAGTCCTGCATGAGCTAAAACTTCACAAAGTTGGACTACTTCAGGCTCTTTTGCAATATTTAAAAGTTTGGTTGTGCCTTTAGCTAAAGCTGCTGCCATAATAATATTTTCACTACCTGTAACAGTAATTTTATCAAAAAGTATTTCACTACCTTTTAATTTCCCATTAGCTACAACATAACCTTGTTTAATTTGTATATGTGCACCCATTTTTTCCAAAGCTAAAAGGTGTAAATCAATAGGTCTTTGCCCTATAGCACAACCTCCTGGTAGAGAGACTTCACAATGTCCAAAACGTGAAAGCAAAGGACCTAAAGCAAGTATAGAAGCACGCATTTTTCTTACTATATCATATTTAGCTATGGTTTGATTTAAAGTATTAGTATTCAATAAAGCGGTATTGTTTTGAAAATGTATTGTAGCTCCCAAATTTTCCAATAAAGATATAAGAGTTTTAATATCAGCTACATTAGGAATATTATGAATGCATACTTCATTTTTAGCTAATATACTTGAAACTATTAATGGAAGTGCTGCATTTTTAGCTCCGCTTATAGTAATAGCCCCATTTAAATGATTTGTTCCTTCTATTTCTAAATAAGTCATATTTTTCCTTAAAAAATTAAAAACTAAATTATTATAGCATTCTTAAACTTTTGAAAAGATATAAAAATTTATTATTTTTTTTAAAATTAGTTTTTTTAATATAATATTTTAAATATATATTTATTTTTTATTTAAAACATTAGATTTTCATGAAATTACTAAGTATTTTTTTTCCATTTTGACTTAATACAGCCTCAGGATGAAATTGTAGACCGTAAATATCATATTTTTTATGTTTAATAGCCATAATAATGTTTTGAGAATTATAAGCTAAAATTTTACATTGTTTTGGCATAGTGCTAATATGTAAAGAATGATATAGACAAATTGTAAATTCTTGTTCTATATCTTTAAAGATAGGATCTTTTTTAAAATAAAGTTTTGAAATTTTTCCGTGCATGGGATTTTCCATTTTAGAAACTTTTCCGCCAAAAACTTCAGCTATGCATTGATGCCCTAGGCAAATACCTAGAATTTTTTTATTTTTTTTAAAATGTTTAATGGCTTTTAAACTCAATTTTGATTCTTTTGGAGAATGAGGGCCAGGAGAAATAATAAGATGGGTAAAATCAAATTTTTCTAATTCTTTAACCTTATCAAAACTATCATTTTTTATAATTTTGCAAGCATAGCCAAGCTCTTTAAGATAATATACAATAATATAAGAAAAAGAATCATAATTATCAATAAATAAAATTTTTTTCATGGCAATTTTACCTTTTTTAAACCTCGTACAGAATTAATACAATAAATATTATCAGCCTTAAATAAATCTTGTTTAAAAAGTTTTTTTTCTTCTATGAATTTAAGTTTTAATAAAAAATTCCTATAAACACCATTTAACATACCACTTTGTAATTTTGGAGTGTAAAAATGTTTGTTTTTTTCTAGTATGATATTGCTTCTAGAACCCTCGCAAAGTTCTTTTTTTTCATTAAAAAAAACTATATCATAGCATAAATTTTCTCTCCATTTATGCGCATGTTTTTCATAAAAAGTACGTAAAGAAGTTTTATGAAAAAGATTATCACTTTTAGAATAAATTTTTTCATTGCTTAAAAACAAAATATCACTAGAATTGCTTTTTAAAATATCTTGTTTTAATTCATATTTTCCATTTTTATGTAAAATAAGTTTTAAAACACCTTCTTTTAGCGAATTTTTAAAAGGTGGAATAAAAGGATAAAATAAAGAATGGTTGTGATGGAAAATTTTTTCATTGAGTTCAAAAAGAGTGAGATTGTGAAATTTTAAGTAAGATTTTTTTTCACTTAAAATATCATGGCAATCTTTAAATATATTATTTAGATTAAAATTATACTTTAAAGCCGAGTTAATGAGTCTTTGCAAATGTTCTTTGAAAAATAAAACAGTATTATTTTTAAAATACATAGTTTCAAAAAGATAAAACTCACATGGATTTAAAATAGCGCTTTTAAGCTGAAGTTCTTCAAATTCCTCTTGCATTTTAGAATCCCAAACTAAACCGCTACCTGTACTGTATTTATAAATTTCATCTTGTTTTTCTAAGGTACGTATGGCTACATTAAATGTAGCTTTATTTTTATGAGCAAGACCTATAGATCCACAATAAATTCCACGTTCTTTTTGTTCTAATTCTTGTATAAATTTTATGCTTTCAAGTTTAGGAGCACCTGTTATAGATCCACATGGGAAGAGTGCTTTAAAAATTTGATATAAAGAAATGTTTTTTTTGAGTTTTCCTTTGACGCTTGAAGTCATTTGATGTAAAGTAGGGTGGCTTTGAATTTTAAAAAGTTTAGTTTTAAGAGTATTTTTTTTAATAATTTTAGCAAGGTCATTGCGTAAAAGATCACAAATCATAACATTTTCGCTAATATTTTTTTCATCATTTTGTAAAAAGAATTTATTATTTTGATCTTTTATAGGATCTTGATCACGTTTTATGGTGCCTTTCATGGGTTTTGTTGTAATTTTCCTATTTTTTATCTTAAAAAAAAGCTCTGGTGAAAATGATAAAATTTCTCTATTTTCGTCTTTTATAAAGGCTTTAAGAGAAGTATTTTGTCTAGAAAGCAAAAGTTTGAAAAGATTAAAAGCATTCATCTTGCTTTTAAAATAAAAGCTTTGAGTGAGGTTTAATTGATAGACTCTGCCTTTGGCAATAGCTTTTTTTACTTCAATGAAATTTTTTTCATAATTTGTTTGATCTAAAAAACTTATAAATTCAGGAATAAAACGTTCTTGATCTAAAATTTTATTTTCAAATCTTTTTCTTTTTGTAAAAGCAAATACTGATAAATAAGGTTTTTTGCTTGTTAGATTCTTATCTTGAAAATATTGATACAATTCATAATCTGCAAACATTAAACAATACAAATCATTTTTATTTTTTTCTATAAAATCAAAGCATTCTTTGGTTTCTTTGAGATTAAAAGCTCTTAAAATATGTTTAAGATCATAATAAAAATATTTGCCAAATACAGCAAAATTGTTAATAATCATGCAATTCCTTTGCAACTTGTGCTGCAAGTTTAAGCTTATCATTATTAAAGTGTGTATAAATTCTTGAAGTATTTAAGCTAGCATGTCCTAAGGCCTCTTGAACTAAAATTAAATCTTTTTGTTTTTTATAAAGTAGGGTTGCAAAAGTATGGCGTAGCATATGTGCACCATTTTTTTGTTTACGTATACCTGCACGAAACAAGATCTGTTCAACAATACGACTGACATAAGATTGAGTAAGCGGGGTGCCTTTTTTGTTTACAAAAAGTAGAGCATCTTTGCTCATATAATTAATATTAACATGATTTAATAAATCACAAATAAGATCTTTTTTAATCATTACTATGCGGTATTTATTACCTTTAGCACGTATTCTTATAATATAAAGATCATTTTCTTCGCTAATATCCCCCATTTTAATGTTAATAGCTTCACTAACTCTTATTCCTGTAAAAATAATGATTTTAATGATGAGTTTATTGCGTATGGTATTATTTTTAAAATTTGCATTATCTACAGCATTGAGAAATTTTTTAAGTTCTTCCTCGCTCATAAATTCAGGCAATTTATTTCCTTTTGAACCTGATATTCCTCCCCAATTTTTAAGAACAATATCAAAAATATGAGCTTTTTGATCTTCTTCATTTTGTTTATCTAAAAAATTAAAAAAATTAATCACTGCAATGCGATAATTTTTTTTACTAGCATCTGATAAAGAAGCGCTTATGCTTGCTAAAACTTCTACAATAAGTTCTTCATCAATTTGCTTTAAAGAATGTAGTTTATAAAAATTTAAATATTCAAATATTTTTTTTAAAGGATTAAAATAAGTATTTACTCCACTTAATCCGGCATTTCTTGCTTTTTTTGTTAAAGCATCAAGTTCTTCGATATTGCTTACACCTTTTGAAAGATGGAAATTTACCTCTGTTAAGACCTTTGGATTTTTAAGTTCTTTATTGGATAGGGAATTAAGTTTAAATTTCACATACTTGCTTAACCAAAATAAAAATGATTTTTCAAAAGTTTCTTCGCAATCTAAAGGATATTTCATTAATGTATTCCTTATTTAAAATCTTTAATTTTAAAACATATTGTAATACTAACTTAGTAAAAAAAAGCTTTTTTATATATTTTTTATAAGGATTAAAAAAGTACTAAAATATTTATATTAATTAAAACTTATAAACTTTGTAAGATAATATGATAAAAGGTAAAAATTGTTTTATTTAGTTATTTTATATTGAAAACTGTAATTTTCAAACTTTTTTATATATATTTATAAATTCTTATACTCTATCATATAAAAGTTCCTATATTTCATGTTTTAAAGACTTTACTTTTTGGTTATTTATAATTTATCCATAGAATATAATGTAAAAAAATTATTATTTTATTTTGTAAATTAAAAATATTAATATAAATTTTTAGAGCTTAAAAATATCATTTTAAAAATTTTATTTTTAATTTTTTATCATTAATAAAATAAAATGATAAAAATATAGTTTGGATAAATATTTATAATTTTTAAAAAAATGATTTTTATGAAGTTTTGAAAATATAAGGATTAAAATTTAAGTATTTTAAGACTAAAATTCGGGACTAAAAGGTTTATAAATGGTTAAATTAAATGATTTTAAAAAGATTTAATCAAGGTATATTTCTACCTTGATTATTATATGTATTTATTTTTTAATCATATCTGTATAAGGTCCAAAGCGGTGTTGAATAATAGAAAAATTATCATCATAAGGTCCTACATCCATATCTAAAGGTTTAACCCTTCTATCTGGAAAATCTTGCTCTCTATTTGCTTTTATAGGACGTTTTTGTAAATTGATATAAGATGCTACATCATAAGCATCTTCAAGACTTAAATCAGGAGATCCTTTAGGCATATTAGTTTTGATAAAATTAGCAGCTTTTATAAGGCGGTATACTCCTGCTCCTGTATTATAGCTATCTTTTCCCCAAAGTGGCGGATAAATATAATAATCTCCTGTATCACTGGTATTTTTAAGCCCTTGTCCATTTTTTTGATGACAAGCAGCACATTTATTCATATAAATAATTTTACCTTTTTTAGGATCAGCTGCTCTTGAGATAAATTCTATTTTTTCGAGCCCCTGCCCTTCTGTTTTAGCTCCCACAGGAATACCTTGAGAAAGCCATTGCATATAAGTTAGCATAGCCATCATTTCAGGAGTATCAGTAGGCATACTTTTTCCATTCATAGATCTTTGAAAACAGCTATTGATTCTATCAACTAAAGCTATAACTCTATCTTCTTTCATATCATATTGAGGAAATCTTCCCCAAATTCCTACAAAAGGTAATTGATTTTTAACTGTCCCTGCATTAGCATGGCAACTTGAACAAGAAAAATTATTTCCTGTAAATCTTTTTTTGGGATCTTTAGCTTGAGGACCTACATATTTACTTGTTTCATTGATGATTTTATTTCCTAAAATAACCATTTTAGAATATTGTGAATTTTTGGGTAATTGATTTTCATCAATAGTGCCATCTTTATTTATGGCTTTGGGTAAAGCCCATTGAGCAGTAGGCAAATCAATGCCTGTTGCACCTTTAGTTTTTTCTAAATTTTCATCTAGAGCAAAAGCGCAAGTTCCAAATAAGAATAAAGCTAAAGCCATAGAAAATTTATTCATTATCCTCTCCTTTTTTATTTATATTTATGCACGTAAGTATAAAATTTTCTTAAGTAAAAGTCAATGAAATTTTTTGTTTTTTATTTAAAAAAATATATTTAAGAATAATATTTATTTATGTTACAATTAAAAAAATATAATAAATTTTTAATATAAAAATAAAGTTTCTATGCTATAATGGCATAATATTTCATAGATGTAAAAGGTAATATATGAAAAATTTAAGTGTTCAAGAAAAAAAAGATTTAGATAATTGTGTTTTTCAAAATCTTCATAAACAAGATTCTCTTGCTATTTTTTTAAAAAATTTTTTTGTAAAAATTAAAACTTTTATTTATTCTAAATAATACCACTTAAAATCTTTTTGTGTATATGAAAGTTCTTTAAAAAAAGGAGCTTGTATAAATATTTTACATTCTTTATCTGAATTTTCTATGCCATAAATTTTCATAGCCATTTTGTTATTATGTTTATTAAGTTCTATACCTATGCAAGCTTGTTGATTGATTTTATATAATAAAACCCCTCCTTCTTTTTCATCTATATTTAAAATACTTAAATTTGTATTTTTACTCATATCTTTTATATCTTTGCTAAAAGCATAGTGGAGTTTGTAATATATCATAATATCTTGCATGGTATTTTTTAAAGCTTTTAAGTTTTGATTTATGTTGTCATTATTATTTTTATAAATTTCTAAAAAATCATTATTTAAAAAATTTATAAAATCTTTATTTTCAACTAATTCTTGACAAGAATGATAAGCTTTTATAATACGTATTTGATCTTTTTCTATTAAAAATTCAAGACAATTTTGTTTATTTTTAAAAAAAGTTACTAGTTGAAGTTCTTGAATTTTGAAATTTTTATTAGACTTTTTTTCGTAGGCAAAATCATTAAATTTTTCATAAGTATTAGCAAAACTTAAAATATATAAATTAAAAAACAATAAAATAATTTTTTTCATTTAAAAAGATCTTTGTGATTCTTTCTTAGAAATTCTACAAGTTCTAAAATTTCATCAACCCCTTCTTTATCAGAATTTTCTAAAACTTTATCTATATTATCTATATAAGCTTGTATTGCATCTTCTAATTTTTCTCTTTTAACTCCTGAATATAAAAGCATAGCTTCTAAAACTATACTTAATTCATATCTTAAATCTTGTATTTGTTTTTTTAAATTTTGATTATTATATTCAGACATTACTTCCCTTTTTAAGTTCTTTATTTTTTATTAAATCCATAATTTGAGCTTTTATATGGTGATAAGGTCCATCTTTAAAAGAAACAAAAAGCCCTCCACTAGCATTTTTATGACCTCCTCCACCGACTAAATTTTTAGCCATTAAACTTACATCTATATTCCCATTAGCGCGAAAGCTTAGAGTTTTTTTAGAACTTATATCAACAAAAAAATCATAATCAGGATTTTTAACTAAAAAATCATTGCCAATAATTGAAGTATTACCTATATTTGAAGTTAAAATGCCTTTATGACCTTGATATTCTATGGTAAATTTTTCTTTTAATTCTCCTAGTTTTTCAACAACAAAATAAGAGATTAAATTGGCTAAAGTATCGTCATGATTTTTCATAAAAAAATCTTTTTTTATATTATGAATAGCATTATCAAGTAAGATATTGGCTTTATTTTTACCTATAAAGCTACGTGCTTTTTCAAGTAAAAAAAACATATAAGCTACTTGTATATCTTTAAACATAATACGATTAATCTCTTTTGCATTAGCAATGAGTCCTAAAAAGACTTTTCCAAGTTCAAAATTTTCATCTTTACTTAGCCAGATATCTACAGCATTTACTACATCAACTAATTTTGAAAGTTCTAAATTAGGCAAACAAATTTTAGAAAAGAAATCATAAACGATTTTAGTGGCACATCTTTTAGAATCAAGTAAATACCAAGGATATTTTTGAGCGCATTCTTCTCCACTTTGATGGTGATCAAGGAGAAAAATTTTAATATTTTTTTCTTTGCAAATCTTATCAAATTCTTCGCATTGATTGAGATTTAAATTTAAATCTGTGATTAAAATAATAGCTTGATTTAAATTATTGTCTTTTTCTATATCGTTTAAAATGGAATTAAAATTTTCATTAATTTCTTTACCATAATTAGAATTATAAAATTGTACATTTTTAAAATAAAAATTCACAACAAATTGACAAGCATAGCCATCAAGATCTGTGTGTGATAAGTGATAAATTTTCATTATTTTCCTTAAAGATCTATTTTAATAATACCTTCAGTATTAAAATTTGTATTTTCTGCAATTTCTGCAAAACTTAATACAACTATATTAATGCTAAAATTATAACAAAGATCGGCAATAAATTTTCTTAGTTGGGGTTCAACACAAAGTATAAAAGGCTTAATGCGTCCATTAGCTACTGCAGCAACTTCAGATCTTAAAGTATCTACTAAAGTTCCTGTTTGGGCTACACTTAAAGGAAGATGATAGGTACCATCTTTAAATTGTACATTTTCCATTAATATAGCTGAACTTGCAGAATCTAATATAAAAATATCTAAATTACCTTTATCATCTAAATACATATTAGTAATCATTCTAGCTAAAGATGCTCTTACGTGTTCTATAATCATATCAAAACTTTTACTTACTTCTGCAATATCACTTATAGATTCTAAAATAGTAAGCATATCTTTAATAGGAATATGATATTTAAGCAAGTCTTTAAGAATTTTTTGGATGAGGCTTACAGGCGCAACATTTAAAGCTCCTTCTACGATAATTGGGTAATCGTTTTTAACTTTGTCTAAAAGATTTTGCACTTCTTGACGTGTAAGCAGTTCACTTGCATGAGCTTTAACAAGTTCACTCATATGAGTTGAAATTACGCTTGCAGGATCTATAACAATATAGCCATTTAAAGTTGCCTCATCTTTTAAGTTTGTATCTATCCAAAGTGCATCTGAGTTAAAAGCTGGTTCTTTAGTGGCAATTCCTTCTATTTCTTCGGTAATAAAGCCACTATCCATAGCTAAGTATTTATCAGGATAAATTTCAGCACTTGCTATAGATACCCCTTTTAATTTAAAGCTGTATTCATTAGGTTTAAGTCTAAGATTATCTCTAATACGAATTTTTGGCATTAAAAAGCCTAAACTTTCAGCAATACTTCTTCTCATAGAACGAATTCTTTCTGTGAGTTCATTTTCTGCAAGCTTTATTAAGCCATACCCTAACTCAAGTTCAAGAATTTCTACTTTAAGTATATCATTAATCTTAAGTTCTTCTTCTTTAAGTATTTCTTCTTCGCTTTTTTTAGCAGGAGCTTTAGCTATCCCTTCTTGAGTTGCAGCTGCAGCACTTGGTTTTTGTTTTTTATGCGTATTAACATCAATTTTACCTTCTTTAACCTGCTTAGTTAAATAACCTAATCCTAAAAATACTAAAGCCATAAAACCTAAAGATAAGGTAGGTAAACCAGGAACTAAAGCAAAAACAAAAAGTACAAAACCTACTATCAATAAAGTACGATATTCGCTTAAAAGTTGGGTTAAAGTCCCCTCAGCAAAATTTTCTTCATCTTTGCTTGCACGGGTGATAATAATGGCTGTAGCAGTTGAAGTAATAAGCCCAGGAATTTGCGATACTAAACCATCTCCTATAGTTAAAATAGTATAAGTAGATGCTGCATTGCTTAAGGTCATATCATGTTGAAAAGAACCTATTAAAAACCCTCCTATCATGTTTATAATAGTAATAATAATACCAGCAACCGCATCTCCTTTAATAAATTTACTAGAACCATCCATTGCTCCATAAAAATTAGCTTCAGCTATAACTTCTTGACGTCTTGCTCTTGCAGCTTGTTCATCAATCAATCCTGCATTTAAATCTGCATCAATAGCCATTTGTTTTCCAGGCATTGCATCAAGTGTAAATCTTGCTTGTACCTCAGAAACTCTTGTACTACCTTTGGTTACAACCATGAAATTAATAAGTACTAAAATACAAAAAACAATGATCCCAATAACCATATTTCCACCAACAACAAATTCACCAAATGCTGCAATGATTTCGCTAACTACTTGAGGTCCATTTTGACCTTCACTTAAAATCATTCTTGTTGTAGCTATATTTAAAGAAAGTCTAAATAGAGTGATAATTAAAATAAGCGTTGGAAAAGTTGTTAAATCTGTAGGTTTGGGTATATAAATAGAAATTAAAATAATTAATACTGACAAAGCTATGCTTAATGCTAAAAAAAAGTCTAAAATAGCGCCTGGTAAAGGAACTATAATAATAGCTAAAATACATACTAAAAAAGCAACTATAGTAAGGCTTTTAGCTTTTAAAATAGGAGCGATTAAAGGTCCTAAAAAAGGAAAAACCAAATGGGCTATTTTATTTTTTGCCATTATTTTTTCATAATATCTTCTAAAGTAATAGAATCTAAAAATTCATCAACTTTATTTTGCAAATTGATTAACATAGGCATTAAGGTACAGTCTTTTTCTTTGTGGTTGGGGCAAACTCCACTACTGCATTCAAATACACTAATATCTTTTTTTTCAGCGCTATTAACGATTTCTTTAATGGTGTATTGATTAGGTTCTTTGATTAAAACAAAGCCTCCTTTTGCACCTTTAAAAGATTTTAATAAATTATCTTTAGCTAGAGTTTGCAAAATTTTAGCTAAAAAGCTTTTAGGGATATCTAGTTCTAAAGCTAAAGAATCTACATCTTGAGGTGTTTTCTTTTGAGAAATATAAATTAAAGACAATAAAGCGTATTCGCTAGCTTTGGTAAATAGCACAGATTCTCCTTATTTTAAGTCACAAAATTTATAAATTATAATAAAAAATTCTTAGAAAAAGACTTAAATTTAAACAAAATATTTTAAAAAATAAATTCAGCTTATTTTTTGCTTTTTTAAAATATAATTAGAATTTTTAAATAAATTTACCAATCAGGAGGTCTTTCATGGCTTTAGATTCGGCCAAAAAAGCACAAATAGTTGCAAAATTTGCTAAAAAACCAGGTGATACTGGATCAACAGAAGTTCAAATAGCGCTTTTAACCGCTAGAATTATAGATCTTACAGAACATTTAAAGATTTATAAAAAAGATTTTTCTTCAAGATTAGGACTTTTAAAACTTGTAGGTCAAAGAAAAAGACTTTTATCTTATCTTAAGAGAAAAGATTATAGTTCTTATAGTAAATTAATTGCTGAATTAAATCTTAGAGATAAATAATTAAAAGCCTAGTTTTAGGCTTTTAAAATTATAAAATTTCTCTTTGTCCTTTTGAATCTGGTTCACTTAAAACCCCATTTTGTGTAAGTTGTTCTATAATATTTGCAGATCTGTTATAACCTATTTTTAAACGGCGTTGTAAATAAGAAATACTTGTTTTTTTATCTTCTAAAATAACGCGTTTAGCTTCTTCATAAAGTTCATCTACTTCATCATCATAGTTTTCATTAGAGAATGTTTTTGTGTTTTGTTGTTCTGTTAAAAAACTTTCGTCATATTCTACACTTTGTTGTTCTTTTAAAAAATCTACTATTTTTTCTATTTCAAATTCACTGGCAAAAGGTGCATGTAAACGTACAATAGAACTAGTTCCAGGAGGAGTAAACAAACAATCTCCTCTTCCAAGTAAATTTTCAGCACCCATGGCATCTAATATAACTTTAGAATCAATTTTTTGCCCTACTTTATAAGAAATTCTACTTGGTAAATTAGCTTTGATAAGCCCTGTTACTACATCAACAGATGGACGCTGGGTTGCAACAATTAAATGAATCCCACTCGCTCTTGCCATTTGAGCAAGTCTTGCTATGTAAAATTCCACATCTTTTCCAGCACTCATCATTAAATCAGCAAGTTCATCAATAATAACGACAATAAAAGGCAATTCTTCACCTTTTGTTTCTTTCATTTTTTCATTATAATTTTCTATATTTTTGGTTTTAGCATCAGCCATTAAACGGTAACGTCTTTCCATCTCTGCTACCATATTTGAAAGTGCGTTAATAGCTTTTTTAGGATCTGTAATGACTGGGGTTAAAAGATGAGGGATATCATTATAAATACTAAATTCAAGCATCTTAGGATCTATCATCATTAAACGTAAAGTTTTTGGTGAATTGCGATATAAAAGACTTAATAGCATAGAATTAATTCCTACGCTTTTTCCACTTCCTGTGGTTCCTGCTATTAATAAATGAGGAAGTTTTTTTAAATCTGTAATAAAAGCATTACCTACTATATCTTTACCTAAAGCTATGGTTAAAGGACTTTTAGCATTTTTAAAAACCTTGCTTTGTAAAATTTCTTTTAAATAAATAGTTTGAATTTCATCATTTGGAACTTCTATACCTACAACATCTTTTCCAGGAATAGGTGCTTGAATGCGTATAGATTTTGCCATTAAAGCCATGGTTAAATCATCTTGCAAATTTAAAATACGGCTTACTTTTACATCTGCGCTTGGACGGAATTCAAAGGTAGTTACTACAGGTCCAACATAAGTACTTATAACATCTCCACCTATTTTAAAACGACGTAATTTTTCAAGAAGATTATAAATTTTTTTATCAATTTCACCCTCATTTATCTCTTGGGCATGTTCTTTTGGGTCAGCAAGAAAATCAAGAGAAGGTAAAATAAAATCTTTAGGTTTTTCTATTTCACCTTGTTCTATTTCACTTAATAAAGCTTGATTAATAGCAATTTCTTTACTTAAAACCGCCTTTTGACTTTGAAAATTTTGAGAATTTACTTGTGTATTTTCATTATCTTGTGTATTATTTATTATTTCATTGATATTTTTAATATCAACAGGTTTAACATAAGGATGATTTAATTCTTCAACAACAGGTGTGAAAGCAAAAACACTGTCTTGTTTTGTCTCTTCTTTTATTTCATTATTTTGATTTAAAGCTTGTTTTGTGGTTTCTGACTTTAAAAGATCGGGTTCTTCTACATTTTGGTTTAAATGATATTTATTGCCTTGTATGATTTCATTTGCATCATATTCTTCTAATTCTTTAATTTCTTGCTTAACTTTATTTTCTAAAATTTCATTTTGATAAGTCTTGTATTCTTCTTCTAGTTTATTTTTTTGTAATAAATTTTCTCTAAGTTCAAGTTCTTTGGTAAAAATTTTTGTTTTTAATTCTTGCTTAGGTATTGAAATTTCAATATTCTTACGTTTATAACTTGGAAGATCTAAATCTTTATTTAGGTCTATTTTATCTATATCTTCAGCTTTTTTTGGTTTTAAAAAACGTTTAGGAATCATATCTACCTCTTCTTCTGAAATAAAATTAAAATCTTCATCAAGATTAATACTTGTTCTACTAGCTTTTTGTGCAAAATTATATACTTGCTCAGAATGTTCATAAAGAAAACTTTTTGATTCTTGTAAACTGTGTTTATCTATTTCTACAAATTCGTCTAAAATTTGATTTTTGAGTTTTGCAAAATTTTCTTTAGCGGTATTAATTGAATTGCAGCTTGCATTAATATTGACATCTTTAATTAATTGTTCTAAATGATCAAGTTCGTTTTTAACTTCTTCATTTGTTGTATTTTCAAAGTTTTGAGTGCTATTTTTTAAGGTATTAGATGTTGAAGTTTTAGGTCTTAATCCATCTTCTTTTTCATTTTCTCCTCCAAAAACTCGCATTAATAAAGATTTAAAAGCTTGTTCCATTTTTAATAATGGGGTAAAGTCTAATTCTATTTTTAAAGTTTCTTTTACAAAGTTAGGAAATAATAAAATTAAAGAAAATAATAAAACTAAAAGTGCAAAAATTCCACTTCCTGTATGTCCTAAAATAGCATAAAAAATTTTATAAATGATTTTTAAAATATATCCAAAATCTTTATAAAAAACAGAAAATAAAAGTAAAATTGAAAAACAGGCCAAATAAAAACCAAAAAGTTCTCTACGCTTAAAATTTTCTATCTTGTAATTTTTTTTATAATATAAGTAATTTAAGATAAGTAAGCAAAAAGGATAATAATACCCTAATTCCCCAAATAAAAATAAATTAGCCTTATAAACCCATTCTCCCATGCTAGGTGCTAGCATACAAAGACAAAGATAAAAAATAAAAAAGGTAGAAATGGTAAAAATGGCTTCTTTTTTAATATTTTTTCCTTAAAAAATAAAATCAAAAAGCAATTATACCATAAAATTTTATAGATAATTTAATAAGCTAAGCTGAGATATAGTAGCACTAGCCTTGAGTGTGGCTTGATATGCAAGCTGTGTTTGCATTAAATTCATCATAGCTTCTCCATAATCAATATCACTAATACTTGATTTAATGCTTTGAACATTAACACTTAAAAAGGTTGAACGCGTATTTACATCTTCTATGGCATTGTGATAAGCACCCATTGCGGTATTAAGTTTATTAATATGATCAGCTAAATGATCAAGTCTTTCTAAAGCTCCTTGCATACCGGTATTTCTTGGGTTTTTACTTGTAGAATCAGCTCTCATATTTCCATTTAAAACGGCTTCAATCATAGCATCAAGATCTTTAATAATATCCACATTAGGCTCATCAATGACTAAAGCATTATTTGCACTAAAACTAAAATTTGGACCATTTTCTATGGATGCTGTTGTTGAAAATGGGGGTGATGGGAAATGTCCACTTTGAGAATCACTAAGGGCGATTTCTATATTAGTGCTTGCTGAAAGTTTATCACTAACACTGATTCTACCTTTATAATCCATGCTAACATCAACGCTAGCTTTTGAATCTTTCATGAGTTGTCTTAAATTTTCATAATCATTAGCACTGATTTTTCCATTTGTAGCATTAATGCTTTGATTTGGAACCTTATCTGAAGCAAACATTCCTATTATGGCATTAATTTGTCCATAGGTAATATCATTTGATCCAGTAACAACCCCACTATTTCCACTTGCAGGATCAGTATGCATAATAGGAAATTCAATAGTTTTATTTGGATCTTTGGGATCTTTAAAACTTACAGTTGAATTTTGTAAATCTATGCTTACATCATAAGAATTTCCGCCTTTAGATTTTACTTTTAAATTTAAAACTGTACCATTTAGGCTATCTTGAGCCATAACTTCACTAAGTTTTGTTGAATCTGTAGCATAAGCATTATTAGATTTTATAACTTGAGAAACATTACCATAAACAGTATTGCCATTTTTTTCAAAATACACATTATCATAATCTGCGCCATTGCTTGGATTTCCTTGAGTATCTGTCATTTTGCTATGGATAAAATCTGTTTGACTAAGATCAAAGCTAAATTCTTTTTTAGTTCCATCTTTAGCAGTTAAAGTTATTTTTACAGGAGATTTTAAATTGCTAATATCTCCATTGCTAGCTTTTAAAGCTTCTGTCATAACCGAATTGGTTATATCATCCCTATTTAAATTATTATCTTTAATAAATTGATTAAGTTCTTTAAGTGCACCAGAATTTTCAAGTTGAGGGGTAAAGGCTACAGCATGAAAATCAAGTTTATTATTGCCTTGTTTTAAATCAGTAATTTGAATTTGACCACTATTATTAATGCTTACTTCAACAACTTTATTATCAGCGGTATTGCCATAAAGAGTTCCAATTTGTTTTAATATATCTTCTATTTTATCATCAGGTTTGATTAAAACCGCACTTTTAAAACTTGTTCCATCAGGTCTAGTTCCTTGAACATATAAGGTTGAAGATAAAAAATCAAGCTTTTGATCCTTATCTTCAAAATCTTTATAAGGATCTAAGTTTCCATCTTTAACATAATTTTGTCCGATTAATTGTTTCCATTGAGAATCCCCATTGAGGTATTCTACCTTATCTTTATAGCGATTATCTTGTAAGCTTACATTAGTAGTGATTTGTTTTTTATAATCTCCATCAGCTTTAAAAAATAAGTCCCATCCAGGTATATTATAAGGGCTTTGGGTTCCAGCACCTGTGACTACATTAATGGTGTTTTTATCCCCATAATAATTTCCCTTAGAATCAAAAGGTTTGTTTTGAAGTTGGGATCCTGAAAAAAGGTATTGACCATTAACACTAGTATTGGCAAGTTGGAGTATAGCATCTTTAATACGCTGCAATTCTTTTGCTATAGCTTCTCTAGAAGTTTGAGAATTGCTATCGCTTGCAGCTTGAGTGACTTTAACTTTAAAGTCTTCTAGTAATTTTACCATATCTTGTAAAGCTTTCATACTATTTTCAGTCATTTCTTTTGCTCTACTAGTTGCTTCTTTTACCTGCTCTAATGTTTTAATTTCATATTCAAGACGTGTGTGATCTATGTAAATACTTGCATCTTCATATGAGTTTTGTATTTTTAAACCAGAAGCAAGTTGTTGAGATATTTTATATAAAGCATTTTGAGCATCCATGGAACTGCTTACACCGCTTGTAAAAGTAAGTTTATTAGTAATTCTCATGCTAATCCTCTAAAAAAATATTAAAGTTAAATCTATAATAAATAAAGCAAAAATTGTTCCAAATTTGCCTTTATTTATATCGTCCGATAAAAAATACTTTTTATATTTAAAGTATTTTTTAATTTAAAACAAAGTATAATCAAATCTTAAAAATTTTGCCCGAGTGGTGAAACCGGTAGACGCGCCAGACTCAAAATCTGGTAAGGGCAACCTTGTGTCGGTTCGAGTCCGACCTCGGGCACCATGATTTTTTACAAATTCTCACTTTTTTCTAATGTTAAAAAATATTCATTTTCTAAAATTTCAAGCTCTTTTTGAGTTTTTTCAAGTTCTTCATAAAGCTTATTAATGCCTAATTCTTGATATAATTTAGGATCGGATAGATTGTGATTTAATTGTTTTATTTTTTGCTCTAAAAAGTCTATTTTTTCAGGATGATTTTTTAAAATTTCATTTTCTTTATAGCTTAATTTTTTAGATTTTTTTTCTTTTTTATGGTTTTGTTCTTCTTGTTGTTGAAAATCTAAAATAAAATGATCTAATTCTTGTATTTCTTTTTCCTTTTCAAGATACTCTGTATAAAGAGTGTGCAAGATATTAATATATGCTTTTTCTTCAAAAGCATACAGTTTTGTTGCTATTTTATCAACAAAATACCTATCATGTGATACTAATAAAATAGCCCCTTTAAAATCAAGTAAATATTCTTCTAATACATTAATAGTATTTATATCAAGATCATTAGTTGGTTCATCTAAGATTAAAACATCGTATTCTTTGGTAAAAAGCAAAGCTAAAGCTATACGGTTTTTTTCACCTCCGCTAAGTAAAGCAATACTTTTATCTAAAAATTCCTTAGGAAATAAAAAATTTTTTAAATACCCATAAACATGCATATTTTTACCACGAACTTCAACCCTATCCCCTCCATTGGGACAAAAAATTTCAAGTAAGGTTTTATCAGCATTGATCAAATTTCTAGCTTGATCTAAATACCCTATTTTTATTTCTCCACGCTTTATATCTCCACTATCTTGCTTGATTTCTCCTAAAAGAATTTTTAAAAATGTTGACTTTCCACAACCATTTTTTCCTACAATAGCAATACGTTCTCCTTGTAAAATACGTGTTGAAAAATTATTAAAAAGATTTTTCTCTCCCATGCTTTTAGTGATATTTTTTAATTCAAAAAGCATTTTTTTACGATTGCCTACTTTTTCTCCATTGAAATTTAAACTTGATCTTGAAAGTTCAAGTTTTAAGCGCTTAATTAGGGCTGGATTTTTCTTAGCTTCTTCACGCATTTTAAAAATACGTTCTTTGCGCCCTTCATTCCTTTTAAGTCTTGCTTTAACACCACGTCTAAGCCATTCTTCTTCACTTTTTAATTGTTTTAATAAAACCTCATGACTTTTAGTAAGACTTGTTAAAATATGTGTTTTTTTCTCTAGATATTGCGTATAAGCACCATTGAAAACACTTAATTTTCCCTGATCAATTTCTACGCATTTTTGGGCTAAAGCATCAATAAAATACCTATCATGAGAGATAAAAATAACACACATTTTAGATTTTTGTAACAATTCTTCTAAAAAATTTGTCATGTAAACATCTAAATGATTTGTTGGTTCGTCTAATAATAAAATATCAGGGTTTTTAAGCAATAATATACAAAGTCCTATACGACGTATCTCGCCTCCACTTAAAGTTGATAAAATACGATTTTCATATTCAAGAAGATTAAATTCTTTTAATACGCGTGTGATTTTAGATTCTATATTCCAAGCATCTTTAGCATCAATTAAGCCCATGAGTTCATCCATTTGCTTAAGATAATCTTTATTTTGAGGGCTTGTTTCTAATTTTTTATGTAAAAGATCATATGCTTTTAGAGCATTATAAATTTCTTCAAGTTCTTGTTTTATAGCTTGTTTGACACTTAAATTTGCGTTAAAATCAACTTTTTGAGAAAACATAGCTATACTTTTTCCATTTTGCTTTATCACTCTACCGCTATCTGGGTTAAGTGTGCCTAAAAGTATTTTTAAAAAAGTAGATTTGCCTTCACCATTTTTTCCTATAACGGCAATTTTTTCTCCTTCATGAGCACTAAAATTAACTTCATTTAAAACTATTTTTTCTCCAAATCTTTTTGAAACATCTATTAAATCTACAAGTGCCATTTTTATCCTTGATTGAGTTTAAAACTAAAGCTAGAACCATAACCTAAAGTACTTGAAATTTCAAGATAACTTTTGTGTATACTTAAAATTTTTTTCACTAAAAATAAGCCTAAACCAAAGGAAGTATCACTTTTTACATCAATTTTATAAAATTTTTTAGTGATAAATTTTAATTTATCTTTTTGTATACCTTTTCCAAAATCTTGTACCGTGATTTTTTGATTTTTTGCTATTAAAATAACTTCTTTTTGGCTATATTTTAAAGCATTAGAAAGTAAATTTATAATCACTTGTTCGATTAAAAACTCATCAGCTTGAACTTTTGTACTTTCTCCTTGCAATATTACTCTTTCAAAACCTGGATTTTTAATAATTTTTTCACATAAAGAAAAAAGATCAAATTCTTGCATTTGTAAGGCTTCACTATTAAGATTAAAAACAAGGTTAAGTTTATGGGTTAAGGTGTTTAATTTTACACTTTGACGCGAAATTTTTTCCAATAATTCAATCTTTAATGTTTCATCTTTTAAATTAGGATCTTTAAGCATTTCTAAACTAAGATCTATAACACTTAGTGGATTTTTAAGTTCATGTGAAATTGCTGAAATCATACTAGCAAGTTGGATATTTTTTAATGCGATTTTATCGTCTTGCTTTTTATTTTTTTGGGTATTTTTTAAAATTTTTTCTTTAGTTTTTAATAGCTTATCATTAAGTAAGCCAAATTCTTTAAATATTCCTTTTTCTAATTTAACAATTTTATGACTATTTATAGAATCTAAAAAATCTAAAATTTTATTAAAGCTTGTTGTTATTTTTTTACCCAGTAAAACCATTAAAATACATATAAATAAAATACATATTCCAAAATTCATGGCTATACTTAATAAAAACAATTCTAAATTGCCAAAGCGAGGATAAACTATGATAATGTATTTATAATCTTTATAAATGAAACTTTTAATAAGAATTTTTTGTGAATTAAAATTTAAAATTTTTTCTTCTTTAAGTTTTAAAAATAAATCAGGATTTTTTACAGAACTTATGTTAGTATCTTTTTTAAAAATAATAAAATCAGCCCTAGTATCTTTGGCAAATTTTTCAATATTGGTGTTATTTAAATGTGGTAAAAGAGAAAATTTTAAAACATCATCAAGACTTTTGATTTTTTGTTCGTATTGTTTTAAAAGTAAAAAATCAAGATAAGAATCAGTAAAAATATAAAAAGCAGAAGTAAAAATTAAAGTTAATAAAATAAAAAAAATTATAAAAACATTCTTAGTTTTTAACATAATTTATAACCAATACCCCTAACACTGATAATATGATTTTTTAATTTTGGAAATTTATTTCTTAATCTTGTTAGAGCAATATTAATCGTTTTATCACTTGTAGTATCATCTTTCCATACATTTTCACTTAAAAATTGTCTTGTAAGCAAGATATTTGGGTTTTGAAAAAAGCATTTTAATAATTCATAATCAAGATTTGAAATTTCTAATTTTTCATCTTTGTAAAAAAGATCATAATTGATTAAATCTAAAACAAATTCATTAAAAACAAGTTTTTCTCTTTCTTTTTTATAGCGTTTTAAAATAGCCTTAATACGTAGCAAAAGCTCATTAAAATCAAAAGGTTTGTAAATATAATCATCACAACCGCCTTCAAAACCCTCAAGTAAATCTTGATGCAAGGTTTTAGCAGTAAGAAAAATAATAGCTTCTTGATAACCTTGCTTTCTTAAATTTTGAATTTTATTTAAAGAATCCCCGCTTGGTAAATTCCTATCGATAATTAAAAGATCAATTTGATTTTCATCAAGCAAATCTTCAACCCCTTTAAAATCTAATAAAGATATAACCTCATATCCATTATTTTTAAGTTTTAAAACAAGCAGATCGTTTAAATCTATATCATCTTCTATGAGTAAAATTTTAAATTTCGACATATTGCACAAAGACACATGCTTCTATTTTTCTTAATTCTTCTAATATCGCTTCTTGAATTTTCTCATCTAATAAAACCACAGCTAAAGCATATCCAAATCCATCTCTGCCAAGTCTAAAATCAGCTATATTAATGCTTTTAGCTGCCAATACAGAACTGATTTTGGCAATCACACCTGGTATATCTTTATTTTTAAAAATGATCATTTTGCCTTTTGGCTTAAAATCAGTTTTAAAACCATTTAAACTTACTATACGTTGATCATTATCATTAAACACTGTTCCTGAAACACTGATATTTGAATTTTCTGTGATAATTTTAACATTGATTTTATTATTATAACCACTATTAGGAAGAATTTCGCAAGATAAATCCACACCTTTTTCTTTAGCTACAAATTCTGCATTAACATAATTAATTCCTTCTCCTAGAATACGACCTAATGCTCCAACAGTTGCAAATGTGAGCATAGAATTAATATATTCGCTAATAATACCCTCAGATTCTAATTTAATACTTTTAATAGGATTTTTATCAATTTGAGCAGCTAAAAAAGCCATTTTAGAAACAAGTTCTATATAAGGTGCAACAAAAGGTGGTAAATCTTCAGTTTTAATCGGTAAATTTAAAGCATTAGGATAAGCTACTCCACGTGCAGCATTAAGAGCTTGTTCGCAAGCTTGTCTTGCTATATTATCTTGACTTTCTAGGGTATTAGCTCCAAGATGAGAAGTAAGTGAGACATTTTCAAAGTCTAATAAAGGATGGTTTATTGCAGGTTCTTTTTCAAAAACATCTATACCAAGCCATGCTATTTTACCGCTTTTTAGCCCTTCGCACAAAGCTTGTTCTACATATAAACCTCCACGAGCACAATTAATTAATCTTATATTGTCTTTCATTTTAGCAATTTCTTTTGATCCTATCATACCGTTGGTTTCTTGAGTTTTTGGAGTATGGATAGTAATAAAATCACTTTTTACTAAAATTTCATCTAAAGTTTTTGCTTGTTCCATATCTAAATCTGTGATTTTAGAAGAAGGGATATAAGGATCATAAGCTAAAATCTTCATACCAAAAGCTTTAGCACGGATAGCTACTCTTGAACCTATATTTCCAAATCCTATAATACCTAGGGTTTTATTCATTAATTCTATGCCATACCATTTTTCTCTTTCCCATTTTCTTTCAATTTTTAAAAAATTATGAGCGTTTACAAAACTTCTTGCTGAACTTAAAAGATGAGCCATGGTAAGTTCTACAGCTGCTATAGTATTTGCAGTAGGGACATTCATCACAATAACTCCACGTTTAGAGCATTCTGCAATGTCAACATTATCTACACCTACTCCAGCGCGTACAAGAGCTTTTAATTTTTTTGCATGATTTAAAAAGTTAACATCAACATCAGTGGAACTTCTAGTAATAGCAACTTCAACATCATCAAGCATTTTCATAAGATCATTTTTTGAAACCTTAGCAGCTTCTATAAGTTCTATATCTTCCGCATTTCTTAAAATTTCTATACCTTTATCTAAAATGGCATCACAAACTATAATCTTTTTTTTCATAGCCAAATTTCCTTTATTTGTGTATTTATTTTATATTTTTTTAATTCTTGTATAATATCATTTATAAGTTTTTCATTACCCGTATCTAAAAAGATTTCTGGACTACTTCCTGAATTTAATAAAAAATATTTTACATGGAAAGAATTTAAAGTTTGTCTTAAACAAAACATAGAATAAATATCGTATTTTCCAATTACAAGTTGATAATATTTGCTTTTTTCTTTAAGTTCACTTGTATCAGCATTAAAATAAAGAGTAAATTTTTCTGCTGCTGGAGTAAAATCTCTTACAGGCCATTTAGCCAGTTCTTCTTGCCAAGAAAGATTTTGATTGGTGTTTTTATTCGGGGCATTTTGTTGAGTATTGATATCTTTAGCAAATTTAGGAGTAAAATTTGCATTAACTTTAAATTTCCAAAGTAAAAGAAAAACAATAGTAAGTAAAATGAGTAACAATGTACTCAAAATACTTATAATAACATATTTTTTCATTAAATCAATTGATCTTTAATGATATCACCTAAAGTTACTTTATCGTCATTATTGATTTCGTTTAAAACTTCTCTTTCTTTTATTTTTACCAGATTTTTAACACTTAGGCGAATTCTATTTTTCTTTTCATCTATAAAGATAATAGCTGCTTCAATACTATCATTAATTTTTAAATTTTCAAAAGTATTAGCACTGATATCTTCTTTATGAATTAAAGCATCAACATTTTTACTTAATTCTACAAATACACCAAAATCTTTAATATCACGAATATTGCCTTTTACAATATCCCCTATTTTATGAGTTTTAGCATATTCTTGTACTGGAGAAATACTTAGCTCTTTTGTACTTAAAGATATTTTTTGATTTTCTTGATCTATTTTAATGATTTTTACTTTAATTTCTTCTCCTGAAGAAAATTTGTCTTTGCATTTATCATTTCTATCCCAAGAAGCATCTTCATTATGTAACAAACCTTCTATGTTGCCAAGTTTTACAAAAGCACCAAAAGAGGTTATAGAGGTAATTTTTCCTTTTACAATATCTCCTATTTTATGAGTTTTTATAAATTCATCAAAAGGTTTAGAAAGTAAATTTCTTAAAGATACTCTTAAGCGTCTTTGATTTGGATCAATTTCAATCACTTCTACATCAATTTCTTGCCCTTTGTTGATATAATCTTTTGGATTTTTAATATTTTTATCCCAAGAAATTTCACTAATATGTAAAAATCCTTCTATATCATTACCCAAATCAACAAAAGCTCCATAAGGTTCTATATTTGAAACAATAACTTTGATAGTATCTCCTACTTCAAGAGTATCTTTAATTTCATTCCATGGATCAGGTAAAGCTGCTTTTATAGATAGCGATAAATGTTTACGTTCTTTATCGTATTTTATAACCTTAACAAAAACCTTATCCCCTTCTTTGTATAAAATTCCAGGATTTACAGGTCCTTTATAAGAAATTTCACTATAATGTACAAGTCCATCAATACCACCGACATCTACAAACATACCATAGGTAGTAATTTTTTTTACAATACCTTCGATTAGATCTTCTTTTTGAGCTATATTATTAATCAATTCTTTGCGTTTTTTTCTTTCATCATCCAAGATTTTTTTACGAGAAACAATAATACTTTGTTCTTTTTGATCTATTTTAATGATTTTAACTTTAAAAGTTTTGCCTATAATATTATTTGATTCTTTAAAGCCATATTGGGATTTTGGTAAGAAAAATTCTACATCATTTTCATCAACTACTATTAATCCGCCTTTATTTTTACTTACTACTTTTACATTAAAAATATCTTCTTGATTATGCTCGTAAGTATTAATAAATTCTATAGCTTTTTCTTTTCTTAAGGCTTTTTTATGAGAAAGTAAAGATCTACCACCACGAGAACCTATAATGGCAACTTTTATCTTATCTCCTGTTTTAAATAATAAATCACCCTTGCCATCTTGTATTTCATCAAGGGCTAAAATACCTTCAGATTTTTTACCTATATCTATATAAACTTCATCATTTTTAATTTCTACAATTACACCTTCTGTTGTAGACTCTTCTCTTGATTTGTCGAAAGCTTCTAAAAGTTGTCCAAAATCTTGATCTTCAAGATAATCATCTATATTGCTTTGAACTTTTGTGTTCACCTCTCTCATCATGGTCCTTTAAAATAATTTTACAAATTTAATTATTTTACCTTATTTTTCTTTAATTAGTGTTAATTTTTTAAATTTTTAGCTTTTTATTTTAAAGAAGCATGTTTTATGATACTGTTTGAAAACTTTTAATACGCATTATCACCTTTTGTATGATCCAATCAGGGGTGCTAGCGCCTGCGCTAATACCACAATGTTTTTTATTTAAAAACCATTGTGGCTGCAATTCATCTTCTGTTTCTATTAAATAACTATCTTTGCAATTTGTTTTTGCAATTAAAAAAAGTTGCTTAGTATTAGCCGAATTTTTACCCCCTACAACAATCATTACATCACTTTTTAAAGAAAGTTCTTTTATAGCATCTTGATTTTTAAAGGTTGCATCGCAAATAGTGTTAAAAACTCTTACTTCTTTAACTTTAAGTATTAAAAAATTAACTATTTCCATGAAATGTTCAGGTTTTTTGGTCGTTTGACTTACTATAGCTATTTTAGAAGGAAGTTTGATGTTTTCAAGTTCTTTTTTATCTAAAACAACATAAGCTTTGGTATTAACATAACTTTTAACTCCTTTAACCTCAGGATGGTTTTCATCTCCAAAAATAACTACTTCATAACCTTCTTTACTCATTTGTTCACAAATTTGTTGAGGCTTTGTTACAAAAGGACAAGTAGCATCAAAAATTTCTATATCTTTTTTTTTCAATGCTTCTAAATCTTGTTTAGTAATGCCATGAGTTCTTATAATGGCTTTTTTTTCATCACTTAAAGCTTGTATGCTTTCTAAGGTTTTAACATTAAAATTCTTTTGTAAGCGAGAAATTTCTTGATTATTATGGATAAGCGAACCTATAGTGGCTGCATCTTTAATTTGTTCAGCTTTTTTAATAGCTCTTTTAACTCCAAAACAAAAACCATAATTTTTTGCCAATTCAATGATCAATTTTAACTCCTAAATTTAATAAAATTTCTATAAAATTAGGAAAGGAAGTTTTTATACACTCACTCTCATCAATTTCCATCCCACAAAGCAAACCCAAAATAGCAAAACTCATAGCAATACGGTGATCTCCATAGCTTTTAATCTTTGCTGCTTTAACTTCACCACCTATTATTTCAAAACCATCTTCAAGTTCTTTAGCATTTATACCACAAAGTTTTAAATTTTCGACCATAACTTTAATTCTATCACTTTCTTTAACCCGAAGTTCTTGAGCATTTTTAAGTGCGGATGTGCCTTTAGCTAAGGCAAAAGCTATAGCTAAGGCTGGAGCTTCATCTATAAGCCAAGCTATATTTTTTTCAATTGTTATGGCGTGCAAAGTGCTAGATTCAGCTATAATTTCTCCTATAGTTTCAAAATTATTTTGAGTAATATTTATAGTCAATTTAGCACCCATTTTTTGTAAAATTTTATAAGCTTGTATACGAGTAGGATTGAGTAAGATATTTTTTAATATAATTTTTGAATGAGGTACAATAATAGCTGCTAAGGCAAAATAAAAAGCAGATGAAGGGTCGTTAGGAATGACAATATTTTGAGCTTTTAAAGGATTTTTTAAAGGACTTATTTCAAGATTTAAACCATTATTGGTAATTTTTATAGGTGCTTTCATAGCTTTTAGCATATTTTCACTATGATTTCTACTAAGAAAATTTTCATGAAAGGTGCATGTATTATCTGATTTAAAAGCAGCTAGTATCATAGCAGTTTTAATTTGAGCAGATGCAATTTTGCTAGTATAATTAAAAGATTTTAGGTTTTGTCCTTCTATACAAAGTGGAGCTAAATTTGCCCCATCGCGTCCATAAATTTTAGCTCCTATTTCTATAAGAGGTTTACTTATCCTTTGCATAGGACGTTTATTTAAGTACTTATCTCCACTTAAAACAAAAAAGCCTGAAACTCCTGCTAAAAATCCCATCATTAAACGCATAGCAGTTCCTGAATTACCGCAATCTAAAACACAATTTGGAGATGCAATTTCACAAGGTGGAGTAATATTTACACAAGTTCCTTGACATTCAACCTTAGCGCCAAGATTTTTTATGATTTGAAGTGTATTTAAAGTATCTTCAGCTAAAAGATAATTTTTAGCTTGATTTTGCCCTTGTGTTAACAAGGAAAAAATACCAAAACGATGCGATATGCTTTTATCTGCTGCTATATTTTGAAGTTCAGCATTAATAGGAGTTTTTATTTGATAAATTTTCATCTTAAATTAAGACCTAATTCTTTAAGACTTTGTATAATTTTATCTATACATTTTGCAACTTGATTATCATCAAGAGTTGTATTTAAATCTCTAAAGGTAAAATTGATAGTTATGCTATAAAATTCTTTAAGATTTTCATCATTATAAATATCTACTAAACGAAAATTTTCAAGTATTTCTAAATTTAAATTTTGAATACAATTTTTAATTTGATTGTATTCAAAATTTTTAGGTATTAAAATACTAAGATCTCTAGTAATAGCCGGGAATTTAGAATAAGGTTTAGCAATTTTAAAATCTGGTTTAATAAGATCTAAATTAAGTTCGCAAATATAAGTTTTTGGTAAATTTCTTGCATTTTCTATTTTTAAATGCAAACGACCTATAAAACCTATTTTAAGATTGGCAATATAAATATCTGCTTGCTCATAGGGACTTAAAATATCATATTTTGAAGCTTTTAATTTAAAATCACCTATAATATTTTTAATATCTAAAAGAAAATCATAAAATTGTACCATCGGAGGTTTTGCTTTATTAGAAATTTTAGCTTCTTCTTTTAAACCTGAATGGATAAATGCTATATGATTTAATTCTTGATTATTACTATTAAAGACAGTTCCAAGTTCAAATAATTTAATAAGTTTTTTAGAATTTTTTGCATTTAAACTAGCTGCGTTTAATAAATGATTTAAAAGCGTTGTTCTTAAGGTATTAAGTTCAGCTGTTATGGGATTTACAAGTTTCATTTTAACAAGATCAAATCCTAAATTTTTAAGCTCTTCTTCATTATCTAAAATATAGTGTAAACTTTCAAAATAACCATTAGCTACGGCTTTTTTTCTTAAATTGACATAATCTATATAATTTTTATAGGTTGTATTAAAACGATTTTTTTCTATGAATTTTAAACCCTTAGAAGAAATATTATCAATACCTATAATCCTTATAACTTCCTCAGATATATCAGATAAATTTTTTATATCAGGACGATGCAAAGGTGCTTTAACATTAACAAGTCCGTCGCCTGAAAGTATCAATTCAAAACCTAATTTTTTTAAGATTTTTAAAATTTCATCCTTATCAATGTTTTGTCCTATTATATCGCTAATACCTTCAACATTTAAAGATATAATAGGAGCTTGTTTATTAGTTACAATTTGTTGAGAAGAACTATAGATAATAAAATTTGGAATATGTTCAAAAATACTTAATAAAAAATCCATACCTAAACTCAATCTAGGTTCACTTCCTCTAAAACTTCTATAAAGTGTTTTTTCATCTTGATTTTTATGATGCATTTTAGCTTCTGCAATCACTAATGGATCAGTATAATTAGCTTCTATGATAACTATTTTAGAATCATTTTTACATTTACTTGCATCATTTTGAAAGATTCCGCTAAAGCTTAAAAGCTTATCTTTGCAAGATACTTTTGTTTCTCCATGAGCTTCTTTGTTTAAAACTATAGTAAATTCTTCACCTTCGCTAGAAAATGAACTTAAATCATAAGCATTAAAAAGCACTCCGGTTGAATGCGTTGCGTAATTGAGTAAATTTTCTATGGCATTGTTACTTAAATTTTCAATTTGGGCAAGTCTTAAACTGAGTAATAAATTTGTTTGAATAGCTTCTTTAAGTTCTACAGCACGATAATTATAAAGTCCATTAAGTTCTTTATCTGCTGCTAAACGTAAAATTCTACCTATGCCCAAAACATTTTCACTTTCTTTAAAAGCTTTTGGTTCTTTTAAATTTAAATTTAAAGCTGTAGCCAAATCACGAGCAATTCCATAAATGCTTAAACAATCTCCTCTATTAGGTGTTAATTCTACTTCTATTAATCCATCATTAAAAATTTCATAAGTGTTTAAAGCTCTTCCAAGTTCTAATTTTCCTATACTTTCATCTAAAACCATAATACCATTATTGATTTTACTAAAACCTAATTCTGTACTAGAACATAGCATACCGCAAGAACTAACCCCGCGTAATGTTACTTCTTGTATTTGCATATTATTTGGCATAATAGCACCTTTGCTTGCAACTGCTACAAACTGTCCAGCATCAACATTTGCAGCACCACAAACAATTTGCAAAGTTTCACCACCTATGTCAACTTGACAAATGCTTAATTTGTCAGAATTTTCATGGGAAATTTTTTCTTTAACATAACCTACTACTATTTTATCAGGTGCTTTTAAAACTTTAATTTTATTAACTTCTATACCTATACAATTAAGCGTTTTTGCTATTTTTTCTAAACTTATATTTTCAAGTTCTAACCAATCATTTAACCAACTTTTAGTAACTATCATCTAAATTGCTCCAATAATCTTAAATCACCTTCAAATAAAGACCTTAAATCAGGAATTTGATGTAAGAGCATAGCAAAGCGTTCTACTCCAAGCCCAAAAGCATAACCACTTACATTTTCATATCCTACAAAATTATATACATTAGGATCTACAATTCCACATCCTAAAACTTCAAGCCAACCTGTTTGCTTACAAACTCTACAACCTTTTGCTTTGCAAAATATACAAGAAATATCAACTTCAGCAGAAGGTTCTGTAAAAGGAAAAAAACTAGGACGAAAACGAATTTTTACATCTTCAAACATATGGTATAAAAAATCTTCTAAAATATTTTTTAAATTAGCAAAGCTGATTTTTTGTCCTTCTTCTACTACAAGTCCTTCAACTTGATGAAACATAGGAGTATGAGTGATATCAAAATCCCTTCTAAATACTGCACCAGGAGCTATCATTCTAATAGGTGGTTTTTGTGCAAGCATGGTACGAATTTGCACAGGAGAAGTTTGCGTTCTTAATAATCTTTTATCATCAAAATAAAAAGTATCTTGCATATCTCTTGCAGGATGCGATTTAGGTAAATTTAATGCTTCAAAATTATGAAAATCATCTTCTATTAAAGGACCTTTTTCTACGCTAAAATTTAAATTAACAAAATACTCTATGATTTTATCCATAGTACTCATAACAGGATGTAAACCACCACTTGTAAGATTCTCATCAAAATAATTAAAATCTTGTATATCTTGTTTCATTTCTTTTTCTAAAGCAAGATTTTCTAAATTTTTAAATTTTAATAAATAAGCTTGATTAAAAGCTTCTTTTTGAGTGTTTAAATGAGCAGCAAATTCTTTTTTTGCCTCACCTTCTAGTTCTTTAAGTTTTGTAAAGTTTTGTGTTAAAATACCTTTTTTTCCAAGAATAGAAACCCTAAGAGCTTCTAAATCGTTTAAATTTTCACATTTTTGAATTTGTTCAATAAAATTTTGCAATTTTCTACCTTAATAAAATATTTTTAAGTATTAATTTTATTAAAAACTATTTTAAATTCAGCATAAAAACCAAAGTTTAAAGATATAATTGTATCAAAATAACACCAAAGTGAGGATAAATCATGCAAGAAAAAACGATTTTTGAACTTATAATCGAAGGCAAAGTCCCGTGCAATAAAGTACTTGAAGATAATGATTTCTTAGCCTTTCATGATATAGCGCCTAAAGCACCTATACATATACTTATAATTCCAAAAAAACATTTTAAAGACTTTCAAGAATTTGATCCAAAACTTATGGCAAAAATGACAAGTTTTATACAAGAATTAGCCATTCTTCTAGGAGTAGATAAAAGTGGATACCGTTTAGTAACAAATTGTGGAAAAAATAGCGGACAAGAAGTTTTTCATTTACATTTTCATATGCTTGGGGGTTTTGAATTGCCTAAAGAAAACTCAACTAAAGAAAACCCTCAAGCCTTATTTTAAAATAAATAGTAGTTAAACTACTATACAATCATTTTGTTAAAGGTACCAACATAGCATGATATAGTTTTTCATAAATTGCATCACCGCATAATTGCTTAGCTAATTCTAACCCAAAAAGTATAGCTGTTGCAGGTCCTGCTGAAGTAATGATATTTTTATTTACACAAACAGCTTTATTAACACGACTTCCTTTAAGTCCTCTTTCACAACCTGGATAAGATGCAAACTTACCCTCTAAAACTCCTGCAGCATCTAAAACTATAGGAGAAGCACAAATAGCACCTATGAGTTTAGATTGAGCATGAAGTTGTTTGATGATATTTAAAATAGCACTTGAATTTTTAAGATTTAACATGCCATTTAAACCACCTGCTAAAACAATACCATCTAATGCTTGTACATTAATATCATTTAAAGAATAATCTGCTTTAATATTAATGCCATGAGCACCCTTAACTAACAATTCTTCATCTAAGGAGCTAATTAGTACTTCTAAATCGCCACTTAATTCACTTGCTCGCTTTAAAACATCAGCAATACCGATAAATTCAGCTTCTTCAAAACCTTGTGCTAAAGGAATTAATATTTTTTTCATTTTTTATCCTCCTTTTTTATTTGTAAATTTCTTTCTCTTTTTTTATTTTTTTCTATCATTTGATGATTAAAACCTAAAACTAAAAAAAAATATTAACAATGCAAAAGCAAGTAAGATAATAAAATCTAAAATTTTCATAAATACAACCTTATTTTGATAAATTTTAACACGTTTTTATAAATTTTTAAAGAAAAATCAAAGATATTTTTATAAAATCTAAATTTTTAAATAAATTTAACATAAAAAGGTCCTAAATTGAATCAAAAAAATATAAGAATTTTTGTTTTTTTTACTATTATTATTTTATGGGGATATTTTTCTTTTCCTATAGAGATATTAAAAATACAAAATTCTAATGGAACAATAACTTATGCTTTTACACAAAACGCAAAAGCTTATTTAATAAGTTATTTTATAACGCTTTTATTAACTGCTTGTGCAGTTATCATAGGAGTACTTGTTGGTTTTAGTTTAGCTATTTTACGTTTTTCTAAATTTAAAATACTCAATTTTATTATTGATGAATACATAGATATTATACGCGGGACACCTGTGATTTTGCAATTGATGATTTTTGCCTTTGTTATTTTCACTTTTATAGACAATCTTTATGCAGCCATTCTTGCTTTAGGGCTTAATAGTTCAGCTTATATTGCAGAAATTGTAAGAAGTGGGATTAATAGCGTTGATAAAGGACAAATGGAAGCTGCGCGTGCCATGGGGCTTGACTATAAAACTTCTATGAAAGAAATTATTTTACCTCAAGCAACAAAAAACATTTTACCTGCACTAGCTAATGAATTTATTTCTTTATTTAAAGAAACTTCAGTTGTAGGATTTATTAGCGTAGTAGATATTACTATGCAAAGTCAAAGTTTACAAGCTATACTTTATAATCCTAAGCCTATTATTTTTACCGGACTTGTTTATTATGTAAGCGTTAAAATATTTAGTTATTTTGCTAAAAAACTTGAATTTAGGGTGAATAAAAATGATTAAAATTAAAAATTTAAATAAAAAATATGGAGATTTACACGTATTAAACAATATCAATACTACTATTTCCAAAGGAGATGTTATTGCCATTATAGGTCCAAGTGGTGGTGGAAAAAGTACGCTTTTACGTTGTATTAATCGTCTAGAATTAGCTCATAGTGGAGAAATTTTAATCAATAATCAAAATATATTAAATAAAGAAAGCGATATTAATACCATTAGGCAAAAAGTAAGTATGGTTTTTCAACATTTTAATCTTTTTGCCAATAAAAACGTTATAGAAAATTTATGTTTAGCCCCTGTTAAAACAGGAATTTTAACTCAAGAACAAGCTCTAGAAAAAGCAAAAACACTGCTTAATAAAATAGGATTAAGCGATAAAGAAAATATCATGCCACATAAACTTTCTGGAGGGCAAAAACAACGCATTGCCATTGCAAGAAGCTTGATGATGAATCCTGATGTGATTTTATTTGATGAGCCCACTTCAGCACTTGATCCTGAAATGATAGGTGAGGTTTTAAGCATTATAAAAGATCTTGCTAAAGAAGGTTTAACTATGCTTGTAGTCACTCATGAAATGGGTTTTGCACGCAATGTTGCTAATCGTATTTTTTTTATGGATAAAGGTCAAATAGCTGTTGATGCTAAACCTAAAGAAGTTTTTCAAAACCCTAGCAATGAAAGATTAAAAGAATTTTTAAATAAAGTCTTAAATCATTAATTCATAAGCTTTATATAAAGCTTATGAATTTTATTCCCAGCATTGAGCATTTTTAATACCTAGCTTGCTAGCGCTAAATTGAGGATCTAAGCCTTTTTTTTGTTGATCGTTAAAATCTTTTAAAACCTTATTAACTATACCCCCTAAAAGCAATAAAGAAATGATATTAGTTATTGCCATAAAAGCCATGGTTAAATCTGCCAAATTCCAGGCAAATTTTAAATTCATCTGTGAGCCTATAAAAATCATAGCTACTGCACTGATTCTAAATAAATTCATGATTAATTTAGAATGGGTTAAATACTTCACATTAGCTTGAGCATAATAATAATTTCCTATTAAAGAAGTTATTGCAAAAAGAACTATAGCAAGGGTAATAAAATGAATCCCAAAACCACCATAATATTCACGCATAGTTTCTTGAATCAAAGGCATACCACCTTCTATTTTGCCTTCACCAAATCCCAAATAAGCCATAGAAAAAAGCACTAAAAATCCTGAACTTGTACAAATAATCACATCTATTAAAACTGAAAAAGATTGAATAAGACCTTGTTTAACTGGATGACTTGTTAGGGCTGCTGCAGCTGCATTAGGGGCTGAACCCATGCCTGCTTCATTAGAAAAAAGTCCTCTTTTTATACCTATAACTAAAGCAGATCCTGCAAAACCACCAAAAATAGCTTTAAAATCAAAAGCATTTTCTAAAATCATATGCACAACCAAAGGGATCTTATCAAAATTGATTAAAACCGCTATGCTAGCAAGTAAAATATAAGCTAAAGCCATAAAAGGAACGATTAAAGAACTTATTTTACCTATTTTAGTATGATGAGAAAAAAACATCCAAGCGCCAAAAAGAGTTAAAATAATACCAATGATTATAGGCCAGGAACTGGATGCAAAATCTATACTAGCATTAGGATAAAACATATCATAATAAACCTTAAAAGAAAAAGTCATTGTTTGACTTTGAAGACCATTAAAACCATAAGCATAGGTGATAATAAGTATAAAAGCAAAAAAAGATCCAAAAAAATGTGAACCTAAAGCTTTTTTAATATAATAAGCTGGTCCACCTTTAAATCCTCCTGTTTTATCTTTGGTTTTATAAATTTGAGCTAGAGTGCTTTCAGCAAAGGCTGAAGCACCTCCAAAAAATGCCATAACCCACATCCAAAACAAAGCACCAGCCCCGCCTGTAGTTAAAGCTAAAGAAATTCCTGCAATATTTCCTATACCTACCCTAGAAGCAGTTGAAATCATTAGTGCTTCAAAAGGAGAAATATGTTCTTTTGAATTTTGTGTATTTTTTTCTGTAAGTATTTTAAAGACAGATCCTAGCATGCGAAATTGTACAAAGCGAGTTAAAAAACTGTAATAAAGTCCACAGATTATAAGCAAAACCACCATAATAATATCTGTATTAGGGACAATTTTATTTGCTATAAGATCAGACATTTTATTGGTATAATTTAGCAAAATTTCTAAATTCATCCAAACTCCTTAAAAAAATAATATTAATTTTACTTTAACATAATTTTTATAAAAAGGACTTTATGATTTTATATCTTTTGCATTCTTAAATATAAATTTACAAACTTTAAACACTAAAATAATTAAAATTTTGTCTTAAAGCTTCATAAGAAATTATACCTACACTAGTTGCTAAATTTAAACTTCTTCCACAAGATTTCATAGGTATACTAATAGCATTATCCCAATTTAATTGCATTAATTCCATAGGTAAACCATAGCTTTCACTTCCAAAAAATAAAAAATCATTTTCTTGAAATTTTGCATTAAAATACGGTTTTTGACTCTTAGTTGTAGCAAAGAAAAATCTATCCTTGTAGATGATGTTTTTTTCTAAAAAATCTTGTATATTTTCCCAAATTATAGGTTCTAATTTATCCCAATAATCAAGTCCAGCGCGCCTGAGGGCTTTATGAGAAATATCAAAAACCGTGGGTTTAACTATATGGAGTTTAAATCCGGCATTAAAGCACATTCTTCCTATGCTTCCTGTATTTTGAGGAATTCTAGGGTGTATTAGTACTATATTAAACATTTATATTAATACCCTTTGAATGCTAGGATGAAGCTTTACTAAAATTTCATAACTAATAGTATGAAAAAAATCAGCCCAAATATCAGCATCTTTAAACACACAAATCTCTTCACCTGAATTTTCACATGAAAAACTATCCATTGACATTTTTCCAAGAATTTGCTTACCATTTGCAAGTTTTAACTCCCCTTTTCCATTATAACGAAAAAGACCGCTAGCATAACCTAAATCATAAGTGGCAACTTCTAAATCTTTTAAAGCATGAAAAACACCGCCATAACCTATACTTTGTCCTTTATACAGTGTTCTTTGACTAAGTCTATGCGCATATAAACTTAAAACTTTTTTTAAATTTTCATCTCCATATCCAAATTGAGCAAGCCCTATTCTACAGTGTTCATCATCAGGAATTTCTCCTCTAAAAAATGCTGCAGAATTACAAGAATGGATCAATAATTTAGAATAATGTTTTTTAACTATTTTTTTAGCTTCTTCAAAATGTTTTTTTTGAACAAAAAAACTAGCATCCATTTCATCAGCGCTAAAAAAATGAGTAAATACACCTTCAAGCTTTAAATTGTGTTGCTTAATAAGACTTAAAGCATATTCTAAATCCTGTATGCTAACACCATTACGATGCATAGCTGTATCTATTTTAAGATGTATTTTGGTATTTTTTTTGTATTTTTGTATATGTGAGATATCATTTAAAGCATAAATAAATCTAGAATTTTCATTCCCATGGGGAATGTGAGAGAGTATGAGTATATTCTCAAAAAAATTTTCAAGTTCTAAAGCTTCTTCTTCGTTTTTAAGTGCGACAAAACAAACTCCTAAATTTTTAGCCACAGGAGCTAAAAGTTTAGCTCCGTGCCCATAAGCATTATCCTTAAAAACACAAATCAGTCTTTTAATATCTTTTATTTTTTTAAGAATATATTTTAAATTATATTCATAAGCTTTTTGATCGATTTTGATTAAGGCCATTTATTGCTCTGCTAGAATTTTCATTTTGCCCTTATTGTCGATTTTAACATATAAAATTTTATTGCCTTTAAATTGATAATTTTTAGTATAATAATCCTCATAAAATGAAATTCTATATATAATCTCATTTTTTAAATTTGGATAAGGACTGATATTAATATCTGAAAATTTGATTTCTTTATCTTCTTTGCGTGAAAAAATCAATTTTTTCATGGCAGTAAATTGTTCAAATTTCATTTTATCAAAACGTTTAAATTCTTTTTCATCATAAAAATCTAAATAAGCATCAATATTATTGTGCGTCCAAGCTAATTTCCAAGTAAAAAGATCAGCTAATAAACCAGCTATTTCATCTTTTTTAGCTCTGATTTTTTCTTTTTCTTCTGTCATAGCAAAAACTTTTTTACCTTGTATAGTTTGTGCAAATTTTTCTAAGTCTTCATTAAGTAAGGCTATACATCCTTTTGTTTTAAACTCATCAAGCCTAGACCCATCAAGAGGATAGCCATGTATCCAAATTCCACCTCCTGTTTTTCCTTGTACCTTATCAAGCAAGTTAGGATAAGTTGTAGCAAAAGCAAAAGGTCCATAGTAAGGATCACCTGGGTTAAACTTACGCCCTAATTCATAAAAACCTACAGGAGTTTTTAAATCTCCTTCTATTTTTTTATCCCCCATGATACCGGTAATAATTTCTTTTTGTTCAAAATCTTTTGTTATTTTTCCATCATTATAAGAATAAACACGAAGAATTTTATCTGTTTTATTGGTAAGCACAATAGTGACATTATTATTATAATACCCTAGTGAAATATTTTTATCCCCTATTTCTTGTAACCAAAAATCCTTTTGAGTCAGCTCTTTTTCGATTGCTATACCAACAGCATCTAAGCCTTCGTTAAGATAAATTTTAACAAGATCTGCAGCATGAAGGAGTACTGAAAAAATTGTAAATAATAAAGCAAATCGTTTCAACAATATTTTTCCTTAATACCATGAATTTTTGAGTAAAAATATTTGCATGATTATAATATCTTTTTTCTTAAAAAATATTAATTGAATCTAAATTTGTTAAGTTATATAAATTTAAAAAATACACATTTTTAAAAAAATTAAATCTTAAATCAAACAATCCCTAGTATTAAATCAAATCATACTCATATTGCATAAAAAATTTTAAATATTTTTTGATATAATCAAAATAAAAATCCATAATAAGGACATATTTTATGAGAAAAATTTTTTGTTTGAGTGTTTTATTTGTTTTTAACCTTTGGGCTAATGATATAGAAATTAAAAATGTTTTTGTAAGACAAACTCCACCCCATGCACAAAATAGTGCAGTTTTTCTTAATATCTATAACAATACCGATAAAGACATTGCCCTAATAAGCGCTCAAAGTGATATTAGCGAAGTTACCCAATTGCATACTCATTTGCATAAAAATGGAACCATGTTAATGCAAGAAATTCCTCAAATCATTATCAAAGCTCATTCAAATACAGAATTTAAACCAGGATCTTATCATATCATGCTTTTAAATTTAAAACAGCCCATACTTAAAGATACAAAAATAAATATCAATTTAAAATTTAACAATAACCAAAATATAGAATTAAAAAATATTAGCTCTAAAGAATATGGCAAATGAAAAAAAATATTTTTATCTTAACCTTAGCCTTTGCAATTATTATTTTATTTTATTTTATTTTTGATATTTATACATCAAAAAGTTCAAAAGAAACAATCAATACTGATATTACAAGCCCTTTAAGTTGTGATCTTAATATTCAAGATTGTAAATACAATTTTAAAGGTAAAGAAGTGCTTATTTCTTTAAACCCTAAACCTTTGCAAGCTTTAGAATCCATAAAATTAAATATTAAAAACTTAGGAGATTATGAAAATTTAAAGATTAAAATTTATGGTTTAAACATGTATATGGGTGAAATAAATCCTAAAATACATAAATTAAACCAAACAGATTATGAAAGTCAAATAGTGCTTGCATCTTGTGTTTTACAAACTATGCGTTTTAGGGCTGAATTTATGGATAATGATAAAGCCATAGGTTTTCATTTTGATTTTGAGTTAAAAAGATGAAAAAAAGCATTATTTTATTTATTTTAATGTTGATTATAAGTGTTTTAAGTATTTTCTTTTTTTTAAAAAATCAAGAAAATCCTTATGATTTTAACTTAAAATCAAGTTTTAAAGAAAATACTACTATTGAGGATTTTAAAGGTAAAAAACTAATAGTTTATTTTGGATATACTTTTTGTCCTGATATTTGTCCTGCAACACTAAGTTTATTAGCTAAAATTTTAAAAGATATTAACAATGATAACATCCATCTTCTTTTTATCTCTTTAGATCTTAATAGAGATAGCAATATTAACAATACAGATGAATGGCTAAGATATTTTTATCCAAAAGCAAATGCTTTAATCGCAAAAGATGAAAGCACTTTACAAAAATTAGCCAAACGATATAATGTTCATTATCAAAAAATAGATCTAAAAGATCCTATTATGAAATACACCATAGCACATAGCAATGAACTTTTTCTTATAGATGAAAACTCTAAATTTTACAAAAGCATTAATGATTTAAATCCTCAAGAAATGTTAAAAGAAATCAAAGACTTTTTAAATTTAAATCCTTAATTTTTTACCTAATTAAAACCCTTATCTTGCTAAGTTAATATATACTTGTTTCAATCTTTTTATCAATAAACTTAGATAGCATTTTTTAATTTATTTTGAAAATATTTTAATCTTATCATTGCAATATAAAATACAATTTTTACGTTTACAACTTAGTGATAATGTTTTAGCTTACGAACTTAAAAACAATGCACAATACAAAAAAATACCTCTTTTAGATAAAAGTATCAATTCTCAAAAAATTCTAGAAGAATACGTAAGCCAAATTTACAAAACTTTAAAAAAAGATACAGATCAAAGTCGTGCAACACATTTAGCTTCTAAGCTTTTTAAGGAAAATTAAAAAACAAAGCATAGCTTTTAAAGCTATACTTTATTCTTTTAATACCTTATTCTTTTACCACAAATAACTAAATTGAGCATAAGCAGTATGAGTAGTAGCATCTTTACTATTTTGAGCATTATAATTCATACTCATAATAAAGCTTTGATTTAAAGGCAGTATTAAAGAAGCATTTGCAAATCTTTGTATTCTTGCTAAGTTTATTTCATCTTCTACTTTAATAGTACCAAAGCGTGCTTTAGTATGTATAGTAGTATTCATATAAAGTTTAGCTCCTAATTCTATAGAAGTCTTTAAATAAGGTAACCAGTCTTTAAAATAAGCAAAGCTAGCCTTAGTAGAAAAAAGATTATTGATATTTTTATATATTCTTTCTCCTTTTTGTACACTAGCCCTACCTTTAATATCTTTTATACTATAAGCTTGCATATAAGATCCTTCATAACCTAAACCTATTTGAGGAGTAAGCATATGAGATCCTAAGATAAAATTCATTCCTAAATCTATACCTCCTCCATAAGTATAAGCATTAGGATTAGCACTAGCTTCATTATTGGCTATTTTCTTTAAGAACTCATTTTTAATAAAAGCTGCTTTAGCTTGAGCTTTAATATAGACTTCTTGATTATTGTCTGTATAAAATAAGGTATTAAAATATTTTATACCTGTATAATAAGTACGGTTTTTTACATCAAAATAATAAGAGTTCATCTTAGTATCTTCATAACCTGCATAAAAACTATAAGTTCCACTTTCTTTTAAGGTAGAATAAGCAAGTATATTACCTTTAATATGTCCTTTACTTTTTTCATTTAAAGAAAGTTCTACACTTTGAGAAGAAAAATAAGGTAGTATAACTAAGGCATGTTCTTTAATATTATCATGAGTATAAGTTTGTATATCACTTTGTATATAATCATTAATACTAGCATATAAATTATCTTCATTAAAAGTAAGATTAGTATTAAGATTAAAATGATTAGGATTAAAAGTTAAACTTAAATTCATATTATTCATTAAGCCATCTACAAAAGCATTTCTTTTAATGCTAGAAGCATTTAAAGATCTAAAGCTTGCTCCTATAATAGAAGCATTAAGATTAAAGTCTGTAGAGATTTTTCCACTTAAAGCATCATAGTTTAATATCATTTCTCCACCACCATTAGTTTTTATTTTTTTTATATTATTTAAACTTACTCCCTTAACAAGATTTTTAATATCATTAAGTTCATCCATATTAAGATTACCTTGATCAACTATAAGGTTTCCAACCATAACAGAATTAGCACTTTTTCCTCCTACTGTAAGGGTTTGGAGTTTATTATTACTTCCTGTACGTATAGTCCAAGAAGTGATATTAACACTACCACTTCCTTCATTGCTTATGTTATAGCCATCAGTATTTGTTCCTATAGAGCCAAAGTTATTAAGCATTAGGGTGCCTGAGCCAGAGTTTGTTATACCTCCACTTATGGTGGCATTTTCTTGGTTGGTTAGGTTTAGATTACCATTACCAGAGTTTGTTATACCTTTTGTTATAGAACCAGTGTTGTTAAGCATTACATCGCCTGAGCTTTCATTGCTAATATTTTCAATGCTAGCACCACTTTGGTTAGTTATCATTAAATTACCTGTTCCTTGATTTGTGATGCCTTGAGTTATAGTAGCACTATTATCAAGTATTACATTACCTGAGTTTGTATTCATGATAGAATTAATAGTAGCACTATTTTTATTTTCTATTTTTAAATCGCCACTTCCATAATTGTATACACTTTTTAAAGTGGAGGAGTTATTAAGCATTAAACTACCTCCTCCTATATTATAAGCACTTCCACTAATGCTTGCATTATTCATGAGTTCTAATTGACCCATTCCTATGTTTGCAACATAACCTGAGATGGAAGTATTGCCATTTTGAGTATTAGTTTGGTTTTCTATAGTTAATTTACCACTTCCATAATTGTATATATTTCCTGTTAAAGTGGAGGAGTTATTAAGCATTAAACTACCATCTCCTGTGTTGGCTATATTTCCACTTATAGTAGCAGTACTACTACCATTGTTTTTATTTTCTATCATTAAATTACCTGTTCCAGAGTTAGATATATTTCCTGTTACACTACCTTGGTTTTCTAGGCTAATGGTATTTGAACTTTTGCTTATGATATTACCTTCTATTTTTCCTTTATCTTTGTTTATTATGCCAGCTTTACCACTAGTTGAAGTGATTTGTCCTGATTCTTTTATAAGAATAGCTGCTTTGCTTTCTTCATCACTTTGTTGGCTTTCATCAAGGGAGCGGCGTTTTCTGCTTTTACCATTAGCATCAGCTTTTATGGTGCCTTCGTTGACTATACCACCTTCACTTCCTCCTTTAACTTCTCCAGCTACTATGATTTGACCTACGGTATTGTCTTTGCCAGTACCATTGCTATTCTTAACTTCTTGACTTTGTCCTATTTTTATCCCTGCTTGACCTCCAGAAACCTTGGCACCTTCTTGGATGTTTATGGAGTCTATAGAGAGGTTTGTGTTGTGAGAATTCCTACTACTTTGTACTAAATTTACATTGATAGCGTTTTGTGTGGCATCTATGCTGCTATCTTTTGTTAGGATGATTTTACCTATTTTTATATCATTTTGAGTATGGTTTTCTGAAATAAAAGTGATACCATCTTTTTGTGCTTTTATGGTTCCTGTATTAAAAAGATTGTTTATAGTGCTTCCTGCTGTTATGAGTATGCCTTGAGATTGTGAGTCAAGAGTACCTGCGTTGATAAGATAATCAATATTTGGTGCTTTACTATCTGTGTTAAATAAATTTATGGCTGCACGTTGTTCACTAGTGCTATCGGTTGATCTTATAAAACCTGTATTGATAAAGGTTGAAATATCTCCTGATAGATTTACACCTATTACTCCTGAGATAATACCTGTATTGATAAAATTATCAATGGTGCTGCGTAAAATGGTAATACCTGATGAATTTGAGGTATTGCCAGAAGTATAAGGTCCATAAGCTCCTATAAAGCCTCTATTGATAAAGTTTGTAATGTGGGTACTTTCAAGATGTATGGCTTTTCCTTGACTTAGGATTAATTGGGTGTTGATGAAGGTAGTGAGGTTTGCACTATTAAAGCCAATGGCATTGGCGTCTTGGTTGCTATTTCCTATTAGACCTTGGTTTTTAAAGTTTTTTATGGTAGTGGTGGTAGAGGAACGCTGTAATGATTCTTGATCTTTTCCTATTTGGATACTGCTTACATTTTGACTGCCAAATATGAGTTTATTTGTTGTTCCTGCGATGAGCCCGGTATTGGTAAAATCAGTGATTTGTACATTTTTTTCAAGATATATTGCTTGATCTTGTGAGTTATAGACAATGCCTGAGTTTGAAAAAGAGTTTATTGTTATGTTTGCTTGTTTATCTCCCCAAATTCCTATGTAGGCATTTTTAAGAAAGCCTTGATTGTCTATGGTGTTAACATTTATGGATGCATCTTTTTGAGTTTGATTTTTGTTTTCTATGTTTAAAGAACCAGCTATGATTCCTTTATTAATTATATAAGGTATATTGATTTTATCAGAATTATCCACATAAGCATAAATTGTTTTTGATCCATCACCATTTTTAACATAAGCATATCTACCTAAAAAGATGCTATTGGTACTTCCATTACCATTTACTTCAATTTGAGTTCCTGGATAATATCCTAAAAGAGTATAGTAGTAATTATTTCCTTGAGTATAAGGTATAGCGTAAGGTGGTCCACTAATTTGAGCTAAGGCTAAAGAGCTTAAACAAGAAATAGTAGCTAAAGATAAAATAAGTTTTTTGGAAGAAGCCATTACCCCCCCCCGTGTTGTATACACTAGACTTTAAATATAATTTTTTCATAAAATATTATCCTTTGCAAAATATAAAGATTATAAATATTTAAATGATTTATCTTATTGATTAATATAAAAGTAAGATAAAATATATAATGCTAATTATAAATAATATAGCTTTAAATAAATATTAAATTGTAAGCTTTGAGTTATAAAATCAGTACTTTCATAAGTTGGATTTTTATCTTTAAAAGAAGATAAATTATAAGATTTAAGAAGGGTTTTTGCATTTTCCTAACTATAAAATTTTAAAAAGATTTGGCAGGGCGTGTAAAAAAGGCTAGAATAAATCTAGCCAAAGGTTTTATTTTTTCTTTTTAGCACTTGATTTTGCAACTGCTTCTTTGAGGTTTTTACCTACTTTAAATTTTGCAACTCTTGTGGCAGGAACTTTGATCGTTTTTCCTGTACTTGGTACTCTAGCTTCTCTAGCAGCTCTTTCTTGAGTAGAAAAAGTACCAAAACCGATAAAACTAATACTATCGCCTTTAGCTAAGACTTCAGTAATAGTAGAAATAACTGCATCAGTAGCAGTAGTAGCATCTTTTTTTGTTAGCCCGGCTGTTTGAGCAACTAATGAAATGAAATCTGCTTTAGTCATAAAAAGCTCCTTTGTTTTAATTGAAACGGCTAATATTAACATATTTCCAAAACAATATCAAGTCTAAAAGAGCTTTTTTTAAGATTTTTTTCAAAAATAAAGATTTTATTGTTTATTTTTATACCTTAGTAATTCTTCACCTTCATCTACTTCATTGCCGATTTTTTCATATAAATCATAATAAAATTTTACAAATTCCTCACACTCTGGCATGGTAGGGAGAAAAATATCTTCTTTTATATAACAAAAACGCATTAGAAAATCTTTAGCATCAAGTTTTAACATATAGTGTTTTGCTAGATTATGATAATTGTTTAAGACAAGATCTTTAAATTTTTCATAATATTCTAGATTAAAATTGATTTTTAAATGATGGTTTTTAAAAGTTAAAACCCCACTTTGAAAAAGTAAGCTAAGGTGGATAAGCCCTTCAGTATAATAAGGCTTAACTTCATCTACTTTTTGCCATGCAATAAGTCCTATAGCTCTTTTTATCACATCATGAAATACAGGTAATTTTAAATCATCTTCTTCATGATAAAAGAAGTTAACAAGCCCTCCTGCTGTAGCTTTGTATTCTTCTATATTTTTAAAAAAACCACTTTTATTCATAGCATTTTCAGTATCACTAGCTATAAAAAATATATGACCAAATTCATGTCCTATGGTTGAAACTTCATAAACACGCTTCCAAATTTTTTCTTGAAAAAACAAAATTTCTCTGCCATAAGTTAAAAATTCTTTATCAAAAATTTGATTAGAAATTTTCATAAAGGGTTGATTTTTAGCATTTTCATAAACGAAATTAATAAAGGCAAAAATTTTTTTACCTGCTTTAGAGCTTACAAATTCATCATTGGGTACAACTTGAGCTGAAAATAAACCCTTTAACTGCGAACCATAAAAAATCATAGGAGTGCAAATATAAAGCTGGGTTTTTTCTATATTGGATAAAACTTCTTTTTCTAATTTACTATCTTTAAATTCTAAATTATTATATACGTTTTGAAAGGTTTGTTTGATCTGTTTATTAAATTCTAAGGCATTAAAATCATTCTCTTCTTCTAGTCTAAGATCCCATTCTAAAGCTACTGCATGGGTGTAATTATCTTCATAGTATTCTAAGGGATGACCTACTTGTAAGGGTGATTTTACTTTCATCCATGCAAATTCAGCTTCTTGCCATGATGATATGATTTTATCTTCATCTTTTTGACAAAAGGCTAATTTTAATTTTTCAAAGTACTCTATATAAGAATGCTCTTCTTCTTTATCAGCCAAAATTTTAAGTTTTTCAATTATACTATCAAATGCAAATTCTAATTTTAAAATTTCATCTTCAAAAAATTTTGCATAAGGAACAAGCTTCCACCAATTGCCTATTTTTACTAAAACCCCATATGATCTTTCACAAATTTCACCTGTTGAAGTTTTTTGATAGAGATGATTTTTTCTTAAAAATTCCATAGCATCATCTAAATTTGGAAACTGTGAAGCTAAAATTTTATTGTTTTTTTCTATGATTTGTTTAGTCCATAAAATTTCAATCTCATTGATAATCAAACCTATATTATGCACACCTTCAACCAAAGTATAATAAAATTCATTTAAAAGCTTTTTTTGTTTTATTTCATCGATAAGATCTTGATGATTTTTTTCATAAAATTTTCTTACTTCTTGATAGAATTTGTGTTTTAACTGTATGATTTTATCTTCTTTGAAATGATTTTTTTTCCATTCTTGGATTAAATTTTCTTCTTTTAAATCAACTAAGCGTCTAAGTATGGCTAGTAAGCTTGTTTTTTCTTCTTTTAATTCGCTTAAAGAAATTAAAAATTTAAAGTATTCATCTTGTTCTTTTTGATCTAAAATTTTATAAAGAGCATTGTTTTTTTCTTTGTATTTTTTTATCAATTTGGATATTTCTTTGAAATTATTCATACTTTTTTTCTCCTTATTTAATTTTTTTTAATTATAATTCATTTTTTAAAATAAGGAGTAAAAATGAAAGACATGGGGGAACCAAAATTAAAAATCGTAGCTATGCCAAGCGATACAAATCCAGCGGGAAATATTTTTGGTGGTTGGATTTTATCTCAAATAGATTTAGCAGGTGCTATTGCAGCAAGGGAGCTTTCTCCTGAACGTGTTGTTACTATTTCTATGGATAAGGTGGTTTTTAAAGAACCTGTTTTTGTAGGTGATGTGATTTCTTGTTATTCAAAAATCACTAGCGTGGGTCACACTTCTATCAATGTTGCAGTTGAAGTTATAGCACAAAGAGTAGATTCTCAAGGTTGTACTTGTTGTATTAATGTTACTTCGGCTTTGGTTACTTATGTAAGCGTTACAAGAGAGGGAAAGAAAAAAGCCATTAACGAAGAACTAAAAAGAATACATGGATTTTTAAACAATGACTAAAGCTTATCTTGTATGATAAAACTTTATCCTTGAAGCTTAGCAGCATTTATTTAAACCGCCTTTGTTGTATTTTTTGTCTAAGCATTCTTTAAAAAATTCCTTTCTGCTTTTAGGAATTTTTCCAGGATGCTTATTTTTCATGTGTTCTATATACTTATCATAGCTACAAAGCCCCACTAAGGGGTGAAAAAACCTTTCAGCTTTTTCATAATAGTATTTGATTTTTTTGAAAATCATCAATTTTGACATATTTGCTTTCTTTTAATGGAATTTTAATCTTACCCAAACAAATTCCTATACAAGAAAGTATGACAAGTAAGGTTGTTAACATAAAAAATACACAAAGAATAGCATTGATAAAATTCCCTATCTTACTTTGACTAGCTAGGGCAATTTCTTTTTTAATAAGAGTGATTTCTTTTTCATCTTTGGCATGATTTAATTTTACTTGCAAGTCTTTGATTTTTTGTTCTTGTATATGAATGGCTGCTACATGAGATACAGCATTGCTTACCTTATCAGTTTCATTATAAGGCATGATTTTAGAAATTCCTCCATATAAAGTAGCAACTAAAACAAATACAGCAGGCGCTAAAGTTACCCAAGTATACTTTGCTTTACCCATTTTAACTAGTATGCTAGTAGCAAGAAGCAATGCCATACCAGCAAGCATTTGATTGCTTACACCAAATAAAGGCCAAAGAGTATAAATACCTCCTTTAGGATCTATGGCACCTTGATAAAGAAAATATCCCCAACCAGCAACACTTAGTAAGGTTGCTAAGAGTCCGGCTGGGTAATTATGGATATCTCCTAAAGGCTTATAAACATTACCCAAGATATCTTGCACTATAAAGCGACAAGCCCTAGTTCCTGCATCAACAGCAGTTAGGATAAATAAAGCCTCAAATAATATGGCAAAATGATACCAAAATGCCATTAAATCTATCCCTCCAAAAAGCTCATGCAAGATCAAAGCCACACCTATGGCAAAAGTAGGAGCACCGCCTGTTCTTGAAAGTATAGTGTACTCGCCTATATTTGTAGTTAAATTTGTAATATCTTCAGGAGTTATTTTAAATCCCCATGAAGAAATAGTTTGGGCTACACCTGCAAGATCTGTGCCTATTAAAGCAGAACTTGAATTGATAGCAAAATAAAGCCCAGGATGTAAAATACAAGCACAAATTAAAGCCATAATGGCTACAGCACTTTCTGCAAGCATAGAACCATATCCCACAGCTAAGGCATGAGTTTCATTTTCAAGCATTTTTGGAGTAGTTCCGCTTGAAATTAAAGCATGAAAGCCACTAATAGCTCCACAAGCTATGGTGATAAATAAAAATGGAAATATAGGTCCAGCAAAAACAGGTCCTGTTCCATCAAAATACTGCGTATTTGCTTTTGGCATTTGCAAATCAGGTGTAACAATGATAATAGCTATAGCCATAAGTAAAATCACACCGATTTTTAAAAAAGTAGAAAGATAATCTCTTGGAGCGAGTAAAAACCATACAGGTAAAATAGCAGCAATAAAACCATAAGCCATGATAATAAGAGCTAAAGTTGGTGCATCTAGGATAAAAATTTTACTCCAGTAAGGATCTTGTGCTATGATACTACCATAATGAATAGCTAAAATTAACAATATAAAGCCTATGATAGAAGCTTCCCCTACTCTACCAGGTCGTAAAAAACGCATATAAACACCCATAAATATAGCTATAGGAATAGTCATAGCTATGGTAAACAAACCCCAAGGAGACTCTGCTAAAGCTTTAACTACTACCATAGCCAAAATAGCAATAATAATAAGCATGATCCCAAAAATAGCGATCATAGCAACACTACCAGTAAAATTACCCATTTCATCTTTGATAATCTCACCAAGACTTCTACCTTTTCTACGAGTAGATATAAAAAGCACAACAAAATCATGCACACAACCTGCTAAAACCCCTCCGATTAAAATCCAAAGCATTGAAGGTAAATATCCCATTTGAGCAGCTAAAATAGGACCAACTAAGGGACCAGCACCAGCAATGGCTGCAAAATGATGACCAAATAATACGATTTTATTTGTAGGAACAAAATCACGACCATCGTTTTGCAAAATCGCAGGTGTAGCGCGATTTTTATCCAGTTGTAAAACTTTATATGCTACAAAACGTCCATAAAATCTATAAGCTATAGTGTAAATACATGCAGCAGCAACTACTAAGTAAATTGCTGAAACGCTTTCACCATTTTGTAAAGCTAGATAAGCAAAACAAATAGCACCCAAAATGGCAATGAAAAACCATAAAATCTTAGTACTTAATTGAGTCATATTTCTCCTATATAAAACGTTTTGTTTAAAGATAGCAAATTTAGTACTTAATTTTACATGATAATATGTTTAGATTTTTCACATTTTATAAAAATATATTATTTTTGTTTCATTAAGTAACATAAAAGAAATAGCCTAAAATCATATTTTAGGCTATGAAAGTTTTAAATAAATAAAGAATTCACGCTTTCATTATGATAAACACGGCGTATAACTTCAGCAAAAACAGGGGTAACACTTAAAACTTTAATATTTGGTAAATGTTGTTTTATAGGTATAGTATCAGTTACAACAAGTTCATCTAAGGCTCCGCTAGCTATTCTTTCATAAGCCTTACCACTTAAAACAGCGTGGGTGCAACAGGCCATTACTGATTTTGCACCTTTTTCTTTTAAAGTTTGTGCGGCTTTAACTATAGTTCCTGCAGTATCAATGATATCATCTACTAAAATCACTTCTTTATCTTTAACATCACCTATGATATTCATCACTTCACTTTCATTAGCTTTTTCACGACGCTTATCTACTATAACTATATCAAGTCCTAAATGCTTTGCAACACTTCTAGCTCTAGCTACACCACCTATATCTGGGCTTCCTATGATAGCATTTTTAAAATGTTTAGTTTTTATATAATCATTAAAAACTATGCTTCCATAAAGATTGTCTACAGGTATGTCAAAAAATCCTTGAATTTGACCTGCATGAAGATCTATGGTGGCTACGCGATCAATACCTGCAGCTTGGATGAGATTGGCTACAAGTTTAGCAGTAATAGGTACTCTAGGATTTGCCTTTCTATCTTGTCTTGCATAACCAAAATAAGGGATAATAGCCGTGATAGAATTTGCACTAGATCGGCGCAAAGCATCTGTAAGGATTAAAAGTTCCATTAAATTATCATTTGTAGGAACACAAGTACTTTGTATGATAAAAACATCTTTTCCACGCACACTTTCATCAATTTGTACACTAATCTCACCATCACTAAAACGCTTTATGCCTGCATCGCTTAAAGGTAAAGAGAGATACTTAGACACTTGTCTTGCAAATTCTATATTAGCAGAACCTGAAAAAATTTTATAACCTCGCATAAAAAACCTTAATTAATAAAATATAAATTAACAAAAAAGATTTTAGTCAAAATTTATTAAAAACGGCTGTAAATTTTAAAAAAAATTATACAAAATATAAACTTTTTTATGAAAGATAAGCTGTTTTTTTAGCATAATATCTTACTAAAATAGAAAGTGAAAAACATATAATAAAATAAATTCCAGCAACTATAGCTATCATGGCTAAAATTTCTTCAAAACTAGTTAATCTAGCTAAAATGGTTTTAGAATTATAGGTAAGTTCAGCTATGCCAAGACCTGCTAAATAAGCTGTATCTTTTACAGTTGTTATAATTTGGGATAATAAAGCAGGAATGATTTTTCTAAAAGTTTGAGGTAAAATGATATAAAATAAAGTAAAAAATTTACTAAAACCCTGAGAATAAGCTGCTTCAAATTGTCCTTTTGGAATAGAGTTTAATCCCCCTCTAATGATTTCAGCCATAACCGAACTCGTATAAAGAGAAAATCCTATAGTACCCCAAAAAGCTTGAGGAAATTGACCAAAAAATACAGGTAAAACAAAACAAGCTGCAAGCATCCATAATAACAAAGGTGTATTTCTAAAAAGATCTATATAACAAGAAGATAAAAAACGACTTAATCTATCTCCATAATTTTTAGTTATTGCCAAAAAAGTACCAAAAAGTATTGAAATAATACAAGTAGCTAAAGCTATTTTCAAAGTAAGGAATAAACCTTGCATTAAAAATTCAATATTTTGAGTATTAAAAATATTTTCCATAATAAGCCTTTATCTTGTTAAGTGTGCTTTTTTTAATTTATTTTCATAAGTTTTTGCAAAATAAGCTAGAGGATAACAAATAATAAAATATAAAATAGCTGCAAATATATAAGCAGGTGCATAATTCCCATAATCAGCTGCATAACTATCAGCAGAATGCATAAGCTCAGCTCCACCTATGATTAATAATACAGAAGTGTTTTTGATTAAATTAACCATTTGATTTGTCATCGGAGGCAAGATAATCTTAATAGTTTGAGGTATGATAATATAACGCATTTGTTGGATATAAGTAAAACCCTGAGAATAAGCTGCTTCAAATTGTCCTTTTGGTACAGCTAAAATTCCACTTCTAACCACTTCACTCACATAAGCTCCATGGTAAGCACCAACACCTAATACACCTATAGTAAAAATATCTAATCTTATACCCAAAACAGGTAAAGCATAAAATAAAAAGAAAATTTGTACCACTAAGGGAATATTTTGAAAAAGTTCTACATAAATTCTAGTATAAGCTCTAATGATTTTAAATTTACTAGTAGCCATAACCCCGCCTATAGTTCCAAAAATAGTTGCTATAAGCAAAGCTAATACGCTTACTTCTAAAGTATAAACAAAACCATTGATAAAAGTATCTTTATTTTCTAAAACATCTAAAAATTTCCATACTGCAAAAGGGTTTATACTGTTTTCATCGTATAAACCCCAAGAGCTAAGAATTTGTTTTAAACTATCAACAAAACCCAGGCTCTCACTCATACTATAATCCCCATTTTTTCGCTAAAGCTTCAATTTCATTTTTATGATCTTTTACGAAATTATCAACATATTGTGCGAATTGAGGATCATCTTTTTTGGTTACTATACCATAACTTTGAGGTTCAAAACTATCAGGCAAAATTTCACTTTTATCATCTACATAACCTAGCAAAATCGATTTATCTACAGAAAATGCATCCACTCTTTTAGCATCTAAAGCCGCTTTTATACTTGGATAATCAGGAAATTCACTAAAGCTTACATCAATATTAATGTCTTTAGCAGCTTGAGCTATAATCTTTTTTGTAGTTGCAGCTTGAGCTACGCCTATATTAGCACCTTTCATATCTGCTAAAGATTTATAATTTTTCTCTTTTAAAACTAAAAGCCCTACAGCATCTTGATAATAAGGTTCTGAAAAATTATAAATTTTTTTTCTTTCAGGAGTAATGGTAAAAGTTGCTATAACTGCATCTATGCTACCATTATCAAGCAAAGGTCCTCTTGTTTTAGCATTAACTGCAACAAGTTTTATTTTACTATCATCACCTAAAATACTTTTAGCAAGCAATTTAGCAACATCAACTTCAAAACCTTTAATTTCACCTGTAGCTTGATCAAGCAAAGCATAATGGGGCACATCATTTTTAACACCAACGATTAATTGTCCTTTGGCTTTAATAGATTCAAGTTTTGTAGATGCATTAGCTGTATTTAATGCAAAACAAACACCTAAAGCTAACATTGCTAATTTAAATAAAGATTTTTTTACAATCATATTTTCTCCTTTTAATAATTTGATTAATTTTTAATAATTTTTCCTAAAAAGAGTTTTGCTCTTTGTGTTTTTGGATTTTGAAAAAATTCACTAGGAATATTTTCTTCTACTATAGCACCATCTTCCATGAAAATGATTCTATCTGCTACTTCTTTTGCAAATCCCATTTCATGAGTAACTACAACCATAGTGGTATTGCTTTGATAAGAAATTTGTTTCATAACATCTAAAACTTCTTGTATAGTTTCTGGATCAAGGGCTGAAGTAGGTTCATCAAATAAAATATAAGGTTTATTTGTGCAAAGAGATCTAGCTATAGCAACACGTTGTTGCTGACCGCCTGAAAGCGTTATAGGATAAACATTTGCTTTATCCACTAAGCCTACAACTTTTAAGTATTTATAAGCGATTTCTTCTGCTTCTTTTTTAGTTTTTTTTTGAAGTTTCATTGGGGCTAAAATTAAATTTTGTAAAACTGTCATGTGTGGATACAAATTAAAATGCTGAAAAACCATAGCACAGTATTTTTTACAAATTTCAATTTTATTTTTACGATTTAAAATAAGATTATTAATAATCACTTCGCCAGAAGTAACTTCTTCAAGTCCGTTCATACAACGGATAGTAGTACTTTTACCACTTCCACTTGGACCTATAATAACTAATTTTTCACCTTCCTTAACTGTAAGATTGACATCTTTTAAAACATGATGGGTTCCATAGTATTTGTTTACATTTTTTAGTTTAATCAAAATTTTTCCTTCTGTATTTAACTACAGAATCATTCTAACATTAAATCAATAAAATTGTTTCAAAAATGTAACTTATTTTTACTAAGAAATTTAAAAATTGTAACTTTTAGTAAAAATATTTTAATTAAATTTTCTCATAATAAATACCCTTTGAAGAAAAAACTTTTTTAAAATAAACAGTTTCAGGAATCAAATCAGCATTACCTACATAAAGCCTTCCTTGATGATTTAAAATTTTATGAAATTGTTCCATAAGTTTTAATTTTGATTCATGATCAAAATAAATAATCATATTTCTAGAAGCTATAATATCAAATTTACCTAATCTTAAAAATTTTTCTTCGAAGACATTGCAAAGTTCAAATTTACAAAGACAAAGTTCATTTTTATTGATGGTATAAAATTTATCCTCATTTTCTGTAAAAAATCTTCTTTTTTCATTTTCACTTAAGCGCTGTAAGGTTCTTCCTTGATATTTACCTAATTTTGCTTTTTCTATGACATTAGAATTAATATCAATACCCAAAATATAAATATCTTTCATAAAATTTTGTGCAGCAAGTAAGGCAAGAGAATAAACTTCTTCACCACTAGAACAAGGAGCGCTTAAGATATTAACTTTTTTTTCTAAACTTTTAGCATAATAAATAATTGCTTTTAGCTGGGCTAATTCTCTTAAAAAATAAGTTTCACCTATGGTTACAAAATCTAAAGTTTCTTGCTTAAGCTGCTTATTAACTTTTAATTTTTCCAAAAAATCTGAAAAATTTTTAACAGAGATGCTTTCTAAAAATTTATTTAATTTTAAAGCTAAAATACTTTTTTTGTCACTAAGATCAATACCGCTTATTTCATTAATAATTTTTATAAACTCATTTAGCTCATATTCGCTAGGAGTTGTTCTACCTTCCATAATAGTCTTCCTTTTATATTTTCCCTTTAAATTAATTACAATTTAAATTTTCAATTGCGAATTAACAACTTTTATTTTTTAACTTTAAACTTTTTCTCATCCTCCTTGTTTTATTAGGTTTGGTTAACAAAATCTAAGATTTCTTTTTTAATTTCTTTTAAACTTTTACATTTTAAATGTGGATTTATATCTTTTGCTCTTTTTGGCATTCCATAAACTACACTATCTGTTTCATTTTCACACAAACATTTAACCCCTGTTTTATAAAGTTCTAATAAACCCTTTGCGCCATCATCTCCCATTCCAGTTAAAATAATGGCTAGTATTTTATTTGTTTTAGTTAGAGAAACTGCAGATTGAAAAAGTAAATCTATACTAGGTTTAAAACTTGATGCAACATCTTGCCAAATAGCTGTAATCGTTAAATTTCCAGATAAAATAGTATTTTTAAGGCAAATATAAATTTTATTACTTAATACTTCTTTATTATTTAACAAACACACTTCACATAGAGCTTCTTTATTAAATTGTCCTACAAAAGATGGAATAAAGCTAGGACTCATATGTTGGGCTATAACTATAGAAGTATTTTTTATATCAAGATCTTTTAAAAGAAATTTAAGCTGATTAGGACCCCCAGTAGAAGATCCTATAAGTATAAGCTTCATTCTTTTTCCCCTTTTTTAAGCTTATTTATATTTATTATTTTAACATAATTCAAAAAAAATAAAGCTTATTTTTAAAAAGAAAAGGTATTTTTATGATTTAATATGATAAAATTAAAATCTTAAATCTTGATTTTACATGTGAGAAAGCGATGCTTAAAAAACAAATTTATATTGCTAGCGATCATGCTGGTTTTGAGTTAAAGGAAAAAATTTGCTTATTCTTAAAGGAAAAAGAATTTCTTTTTCATAATCTTGGAACTCATGATGATGCAAGTTGTGATTATCCTGATTTTGCCCATTTACTCGCCTCTAAAATCGATAATAAAAGCTTTGGTATACTCATTTGTGGAAGTGGTATTGGGATTTCTATAGCAGCAAACCGACACCCACACATCCGTTGTGCTTTGTGTCATGAAAGTTTAAGCGCAGAACTCGCAAGAAAACATAATGATGCTAATGTTTTAGCACTTGGAGGAAGACTTATAGGTATTGAACTTGCTATAAATATCATACAAAAATTCATACAAACACCTTTTGAACAAGGAAGACACACACAAAGAATTCAAAAAATAGAGGTAAAAATATAATGTTTACAAATTGGCTTATTTTAACTGTGCTAATTTGCGCAACTCTTTACTTAAGTGTTATGTTATTTTATTATAAAACCCTACTTAATAAAGAAAAAACATCAAAAGATTTTATTAAAAACAATCTTGATGATACTGAAATTATCATTAGAAAATTACAGATTCAACTTCAAAGAAGTCTTGGCAATATAGACATACTCACAGAAGAATTAAATAAAATTAAAGCAGATCTTACTTCTTTAAGAACAAGAAATTCTCAATATCGTTTAGAAAATGATAAATTAAGACAAAGAATTAAAGAATTAGAAGCAAAAATTGAGGCATTGTTATGATAAAACTAACCCAAGAAGAACAACAGTATTTACTTAATAGCATTAGAATTATTCCTGATTTTCCAAAAAAAGGAATTATTTTTAGAGATATTACTACTTTATTGAATAATAAAGAGGTTTTAAATTTTTTACTCAATCATTTAGAAAAACGCTATAAAAATTATGAATTAGATTTTATAGCAGGAACAGAAAGCAGAGGATTTATCTTTGCATCCATGCTTTGCGCTAAGCTTAATCTTCCTTTTGTACCCATTAGAAAACCAGGAAAACTTCCTTTTGAAACTTTTTCTTGTACTTACGATCTTGAATATGGAAGTGATAAGTTAGAACTTCACAAAGATGCATTTAAAAATATTAAAAATGCAAAAGTTTTACTTATAGATGATTTAATAGCAACAGGTGGAACAGCCATAGCTTCGCATGAACTTATACATAAAACAGGTGCAAAATGTGTTGAGGCATGTTTTTTAATAAATCTTAAAGATTTAAATGGTGCTAATAAACTTGAAAAACTTACTTCAGTTTATAGTGTTTTAAAGATTTAATTTTTTATTTATTAAGGAAGGTAGAATATGGAAGAATTTTTAAAAGACTTACTTTATCAGTATAAAGATCTAGCTTATATTATTATTTTTTTATGGTGTATTTTAGAGGGTGAATTGGCTTTAATTTTAGCAGGAATTTTTGCTCATCAAGGTCATGTTAATCTAGGCTTAATCATTTTTGTAGCAGGACTTGGCGGTTTTGTTGGTGATCAAATTTATTTTTATATAGGAAGATATAATAAACGCTATATTCAAAAAAAACTTAAAACTCAAAGGCGTAAATTTGCAGTAGCACATTTACTTTTACAGCGTTTTGGCTGGCCTATTATTTTCATACAACGCTATATGTATGGTTTTAGAACCATTATACCTATGAGTATAGGCATAACACGTTATAATGCTAAAAAATTTGCTATTATTAACCTTTTTAGTGCTTGGGTTTGGGCTTCTATTACTATACTTTTAGCTTGGTATTTTGGTGAAGAAATTTGGAAAATGGTAGCTTGGGCTGAATCTTATTGGTATTATGCGGCTATTATTATTGCAATTTGCTTATTTTTGTTATTATTTGGATTTAAACAAATAGAAAAAAATATACTTAAAAATAAAAGGAAAAATTATGAAATTTGAATTTAATGACAAAAAATTAGAACTTATACAAGCAGATTTTGAACTTATTTTTATACAAGATAAAAATATCAAAAAATTTGATAAAGAAAAAGATTTTTTTAAATTAAACAATTACGAAGGCGAAGGAACTTTACTTGATTTAAATAATAAAAAATTATATTTAGATCTTAAAAGTCTTGCTTATGAAGATATAAGATTATCACTTTGTACTGCTTATAAAAGCCTTGAAAAACTTAATATTAAAAGCGTTAAACTTCCTAGTATAGTTGGAGATTGCGTGGTTAGAAGTTTTGCTTCTTTAGTTGAAGGTGTGCTTTTTGGAGCTTATAAATTTGATAAATATAAAAAAGAAAAAAAAGTAAGTACTTTGGAAAAATTTATCATTTCTAGCGAAGAGCTCAATGCTAAAGAATTCAATCAAGATGAAGCTAAAATAGGCTTAAAACGCGGAGAAATTTTAGCAAATGCAACAAATTTTACTAAAAATATAGTCAATGAAATTCCAGAAATTTATACTCCTTTAAAAATGGCAGAAGATGCGCAAAATTTAGCTCAAGAAAATAAAAATATTACATGCAAAATTTATGATGAAAACTTCCTTGCTAAAGAAAAAATGGAGGCTTTTTTAGCAGTTAATAGAGCCTCAATACATCCACCACGTCTTATACATCTTAGCTATAAGGGTAAAAATTCTAAACAACGCGTGGTCTTTGTTGGAAAAGGTTTAACTTATGATAGCGGAGGTTTAAGTTTAAAACCTGCAGATTATATGCTTACTATGAAGGCTGATAAAAGCGGTGCAGCAGCAGCCATGGGCATTATAAAAGCAGTAGCTGAGCTTGATTTGGATTTAGAAGTGCATTGTGTTTTAGGTGCTACTGAAAACATGATAGGAGGCAATGCTTATAAACCTGATGATGTTTTAATTTCACGCGAAGGTGTAAGTATAGAAGTAAGAAATACAGATGCTGAAGGACGTTTGGTTTTAGCTGATTGTCTTTCTTTTGCACAAGATTTAAAACCAGATTTACTCATTGATATGGCAACTCTTACTGGAGCATGCGTAGTAGGACTTGGAGAATTTACAAGTGCTATTATGGGAAATAATGAACAATTACAAAACGATTTTTATGCTAGTTCTAAAAAAAGTGGAGAATACACTACTATTTTACATTTTAATCCTTATCTTAGAGATTTGATAAAATCAAACATAGCAGATGTTAGCAATACTTCTACTAGCCGTTATGGCGGGGCTATTACAGCGGGATTGTTTTTAGATAAATTTATACGCAAAGAGTATAAAGATAAATGGTTGCATCTTGATATCGCAGGTCCAGCCTATGTGGAAAAAGCATGGGGATATTCTAATTTTGGTGCAGGTGGTGCAGGAGTGAGAATGTGTGTTAATTATTTGCTTGATATTTTAAGGAAAAATTAATGAATTTAAGTGTTGGTATAGTAGGACTTCCTAATGTTGGAAAATCAACAACTTTTAACGCCCTAGCCCAAACCCAAAGTGCTCAAAGTGCAAATTACCCTTTTTGTACCATAGAACCAAATAAGGCTATGGTACAAGTGCCTGATTTAAGATTAAATGAACTTGCAAAAATAGTAAAACCTGAAAGAATAATGCATTCTTTGATAGAATTTGTAGATATTGCAGGACTTGTTAAAGGTGCAAGCAAGGGCGAAGGTTTAGGAAATAAATTTTTATCTAATATCAGAGAAACAGAAGTGATCTTACACATTGTACGTTGCTTTGATGAAGAAAATATCACCCATGTTGAAGGCAAGGTTGATCCTTTGCGTGATGTAGGAATCATTAATACCGAACTTATTTTAGCAGATATAGAACAAATTAATAAAAAAATAGAAAAACTTAACAAAGAAGTTAAAACTAATCAAAAAAATGCCAAAGAATACCTAGAACTTGCACAATCTTTACTTAAACATCTTAATGAAGGTTTAGCAGCAAGTTCTTATCCTCATAAAGAAAATGAAATGTATCAAACTTTAATTAAAGAACTAAGATTGTTATCTGCTAAAGAAGTTATTTATGGGGCAAATGTTGATGAAAATGGTATCAAAGAAGATAATGCCTATGTTAAAAGCTTAAAAGAATATGCGAAAAAAAATAATCATGAAGTTATAAAACTTTGCGCAAAAATTGAAGAAGAGCTTGTAGGTTTAAGCAAAGAAGAAAGTCAAGAATTTTTAAATTCTTTAGGGATTAATGAAAGTGGTTTAGATCAAATCATTCGCACAGCTTTTGCCAAACTTGGACTTATAAGTTATTTTACAGCAGGAGTTGTTGAAGTACGTTCTTGGACTATTAAAAAAGGTTGGAAAGCTCCAAAAGCTGCAAGTGTGATTCATAATGATTTTGAAAAGGGTTTTATAAAAGCTGAAGTTATTTCTTATGAAGATTATATTCATTATAAAGGTGAAAACGGGGTTAAGGAAGCCGGAAAATTACGGCTTGAAGGTAAAGACTATATCGTTTTAGATGGAGATATTATACATTTTAGATTTAATGTCTAAAAAATATTTTTACAAAGAGGCAATAAATTCTTCTAAAAGTTCAATTTGCTTTTCTACGCTTGCAACAGAACTAGACCCTTGGCTTTGTTTAGCGTTTAAAGAATGTTGAAAATCTAAAATATCCATAGCTTTTGCATCAAAAATAGGATTTATTTTTGAAAGATCTTTAATCTCACTTATGTCTATTTTTTCTTTTTCAGCTTGAGCTACTACATTTCCTACAATAAAATGGGCTTTTCTAAAAGGAATATTTTTTTCTCGTACTAAATAATCAGCCAAATCAGTAGCTAATAAATGTCCTTTTTTACAAGCTTGAGCCATATTGTCTTTGTTGATTTGCATTTGCTTTAATGCGGCATTGAGAATGATTAAGCTATTTTTAGCGCTTTTAACACTATCAAATAAAAGCTCTTTATCTTCTTGCATGTCTTTATTATAAGCCAAAGGCAAGGCTTTCATTGTGGTTAATAAAGCCATCAAATTCCCATAAATGCGTCCTGTTTTTCCGCGTATGAGTTCACAAACATCAGGATTTTTCTTTTGAGGCATGATAGAGCTTCCAGTTGAAAAACTATCACTCATAGTTAAAAAGCCAAATTCTGAAGTAGAAAATAAAATCATTTCTTCACAAAGCCTAGAAGTATGAGTAAAAATCACAGCTATATCATAAAGTAAGTCAAGAACAAAATCTCTATCGCTTACACCGTCCATAGCATTTGGCATAATATCTTTAAAATCAAGTATTTTAGCACTAAAATAACGATTTGTCTCATAACTAGTCCCTGCACAAGCACAAGAACCAAGAGGAGAGAAATCTGCAAGTTCTAAGCTATTTTGCAAACGTTTAATATCGCGCATAAACATAAAAGCATAAGTTAAAATATAAAATGAAAAACTTATCACTTGCGCATGTTGTAAATGTGTAAAACTAGGCATTATAGTATGTTTATGATTTTTAGCATGTAAAAGTATGGTTTGGATAAGATCTTTTAAAAACCTTATAAGTTCTATATGAGTTTTTTTAGTATAAAGCTTAAGATCTGTTGCTACTTGATCGTTTCTACTTCTTGCAGTATGTAATTTTCCACCTACTTCAGTGCCTATGATTTGACTAAGACGTTTTTCTATAGCCATGTGAATATCTTCATCTTCTATATCAAAAACAAATTGTTCTTGTTTGATCTCAGCTTTAATTTGTTCTAAACCTTTTATAATAAGATCTAGTTCTTCTTTTTTTAAAATACCACATTTTTCAAGCATACAAGCATGAGCGATAGAGCCTTGTATATCTTCTTCAAACAAGGCTTTATCTACATTTAAACTTGCATTAAATTCTTTTAAGAGTTCATCACTTGCAAAACTAAAACGCCCAGACCACATTACATTTTTCATAAAAATACTTTAAATTCTAGGTCCAAATTGACTAAATTCTACTCCTTCTTTTACATCCTCATAACGTTTAAAATTTTCTACAAACATACTAGCTAATTTATCTCTTGTTTTAATATAAGCATCTTGATCTGCCCAAGTATTTATAGGATTTAAAAAACTATTTTCTACACCATTTAAAGCCTTAGGAATAGCTAGATCAAAAACTTCAAAATTTTCAAATTCACACTCGCAAATACTTCCATCTAAGATAGCATTGATGCAAGATCTAGTGATTTTAATACTCATTCTTTGTCCTACGCCATAGCTTCCGCCACTCCAGCCTGTATTTACAAGATAAACATTGGCTTGATGTTTATGAATTTTCTCTCCAAGCAATCTTGCATAAACTGTTGGGTGCAAAGGCATGAAAGGTTCACCAAAACAAGCTGAAAAAGTTGCTTGAGGTTCAGTAATCCCTCTTTCAGTTCCTGCTACTTTTGCTGTATATCCACTTAAAAAATAATACATAGCCTGTTCTTTGCTTAATCTACTTACAGGAGGTAAAACACCAAAAGCATCAGCAGTTAAAAAAATGATATTTTTTGGATGCCCTGCTTTTAAACTAGGCTCGTGATTTTTTATATGTTCTATAGGATAAGAAACTCTTGTATTTTCAGTTTTAGAATCATCAGCATAATCTACACTTTTATCTGATCTTAAAACTACATTTTCTAAAAGAGCATTTCTTTTAATAGCACTATATATTTCTGGTTCGTATTCAGGATTAAGATTGATTGTTTTAGCATAACAACCCCCTTCAAAGTTAAATACACCCTCATCATCCCAACCATGCTCATCATCGCCTATGAGTTTTCTTTTTGGATCTGTTGAAAGTGTAGTTTTGCCAGTACCGCTAAGTCCAAAGAAAAGGGCTACATCACCTTTTTCTCCAACATTAGCACTACAATGCATGGAAAGTTTATTTTCTAATGGCAACCAATAGTTCATCATAGAAAAAATACCTTTTTTCATCTCTCCGCCATACCAAGTTCCACCTATAACAGCTATATTATCTTCCATATTAAAAATCACAAAAACTTCAGAATTTAAACCGTCTTTTTTATAGTCTTGATTGACACATTTGCAAGCATTATAAACTGTAAAATCAGCTTTAAAATTTTCAAGTTCTTCTTGACTTGGTCTTATGAACATATTTTTTACAAAATGTGCTTGCCATGCCACTTCAGTTACAAATCTTATAGCCTTACGACTTTGTAAAGAAGCCCCACAAAAAGCATCTTGAATATAAATTTTCTTTCCACTTAACTCTTGTCTTGCCTGGGTTAAAAGCTTATCAAACAACTCTTTTGTGATAGCTTGATTTATTTTTCCCCATGCAATATACTGATTTGAAGGATCTTGCTTTACAAAATACTTATCTTTAGGACTTCTTCCTGTAAAAATTCCTGTATCTACACAAAAAGTATCATTATCGGTGCTTAAACCTTCGTTGTTAGCTTTTTCATGAGTATTTAACTCATCATAGCTTAAATTATGAAATATTTCTTTTATATTTTCTATACCCAAATTATTAAATTTTTCCATTTTTTCCTCGCTTTAATTTTTATAAAGTGCTAAAATTTGACCTTCATTAACTGTGTCACCTATTTTAACACAAAGATCTGAAATTATGCCATCTTTTGGGGCATTTACTTCAATCTCCATTTTCATTGCTTCTAAAATCATAATAACTTGTCCTGATTTTACTTCTTGGTTTTTATTGATATTGATTTTAAAAACATTACCTGAAACATCTGTTATAATTTTATTTTCTATATTATCATAAACATTTAAATCAGAAGATGAATTTGGTATATTTTCTTTTATTTTTTTTACATTTTTAATATTAACATCCTTATCAAAACCATAACTTACTTCAACATGATATTTATTACCATTTACTGCAACAGTAAATTTGTTTTGATCTAATTTAGTAGGAGCAAGATCATTGGTTAAGATTTTGCGTACATTAAGCTTAGCTTCACCTTTTAAAAAGGCTATACCCTTTTCTTTACATGCTGCTGCAATAAAAATATTTTCTTCACTAATTACTATACCTTCTTTTTCAAGCAAGCTTTTAACATAAGCTATACTTTTGGTCTCATCCTTATCAGCTATATCAATAGCAAGTTCTGTGGTAGGTTCTAAATTTAACTCTTTAGCAGCAAGTTCAATGATCTTTGGATCAGGACTAACTGGAGTTTTTCCAAAATAACCTAAGACCATTTTACCATATCCTTGTGCGATTTTTTTCCAAGGTCCAAACATGACATTATTAAAAGCTTGTTGGAAATAAAACTGAGAAACAGGAGTTACAGAAGTGCCAAATCCTCCTTTTTCAACAACTTCACGCATAGCATGGATGATTTGAGGAAATTTATCTAAGATATTGTTATCTCTCATCATTTGAGTATTTGCTGTTAAAGCGCCTCCTGGCATAGGGGAAAAAGGGATAATAGGATTTACCATGCTTGCTTCATGAGGTAAAAAATAGTCTTTTAAGCATTCTTTTAAAACTTCTTCATATTTTAAGATTTTTTCTTCTTCAAGTCCACCAAGATCATAATCTTGCCCTTTTAAAGCATGCATCATGGTTAAAATATCAGGTTGAGAAGTTCCCCCGCTTACTGGAGCAGCTGCTAAATCTATGCCATCAACCCCTGCTTGAAGTGCTGCAAGGTAACAGGCTATACTTACCCCAGCTGTTTCATGAGTATGCAATCTTATATGTGTGTTTTGCGGTAGAATTTTTCTAGCCATTTTAATGGTTTGATAAATTTTATTTGGATTTGAAGTTCCACTAGCATCTTTAAAACAAATACTATCAAAAGGAATTTCAGCTTGTAAAATGTCTTTTAAAATTTTTTCGTAAAAAGCAAGATCATGAGCACCTTTGCAATTTGGAGGTAAATCCATTAAAGTAATAGCAAGTTCATGTTTTAAGCCATATTTTACTATACATTGGGCACTAAATTTTAAATTATTAATATCATTTAATGCATCAAAATTTCTTATAGTTGTGGTACCATGTTTAGCAAAAAGTTTTGCATGCAAATCAATAAGTTCCCTGCTTCCTGTATCTAAAGTCACAGTGTTTACACCTCTTGCTAAAGTTTGCAAATTCATTTCTTTTCCTACTATAGATCTAAATCTATCCATCATGGCAAAAGCATCTTCATTAAGATAAAAATATAAACTTTGAAATCTAGCCCCTCCACCAAATTCAAAATGTGTAATACCTGCTTGTTTTGCTGCTTCAACAGCAGGAAAAAAATCATCCATTAAAACTCTAGCTCCAAAAACAGATTGAAAACCATCTCTAAAACTGGTGTCCATGATATCGATGAATTTTTTAGCCATTTATTTTCCTTGAAATTATTTAAAAATAATAATTATTATACAAAAATTCTGCTATATCTTACAATATAAAATGCAAAAAATTTACATTTAAAAAATAATAATTAAAGTAAGTAAAATATAAAAAATATTTTAATTAAAAAATAAAGACTACTAAAAAGCCTTAGCAAAAACTAAGACTTCTTAATTTATTTAAAAAAAGCAGCTAACATAACTATAACTACAGCCAAAGGCGAGATAAATCTTAAAAAGATATACCAAAGTTCAAAAAATATACCCTTCATATAAGGTTGAAATAAATTTTTTAAAGTTTCTTTTTTCATGATAAAACCTGCAAATATAGCCGCTAAAATTCCACCCAAAGGCATGATAAACTTACTTGAAAGACTATCAAGTAGATCAAAAAAACTCATTCCAAAAATATTAAATTGCGTGCTTTTTAAAGAAGATAAAATACATAGAGTTCCTAAAATATATACAACAATACCTATAAAAACTAAAGCTTTTTTGCGACTGATATTAAAAGTATTAATAAGATAAAAAGTAAAAGGTTCAACCATGGAAATTGCAGAAGTAATACCTGCAAAAATCAAAGAAACAAAAAAAGCAGTTCCTAAAATATAACCTACAAAACCCATTTTTTCAAACAAAGTAGCTAAAGAAATGAAAACAAGTCCAGGTCCGCCTTGATTAGGATCATAACCAAATTCAAAAATAAAAGTAAAAACTACTAAACCCATTAGCAAACCCACTAAAAGATTGATAAAAATAATATTTAAAGTGCTAGAAATAAAATTGGTTTTATCAGGTAAACTAGCAGAATAAGTAATAATAGTTCCAACTCCTAAAGAAAGACTAAAAAAAGCAAGTCCTAAAGCTTCAAGAACATTAGAAATACTAAGTTTAGAAAAATCTGGAACAAAAAGAAATTTAACAGCTAAAGCAAAACCCTCTTTACTTATAGCATAAACAAGCATTAATATAAGTAAAACAAATAAAGAAGGCATCATCCAAACATTAAGTTTTTCTATACCATTTTTAATACCTTTAGAAACTATGTAAAAAACGCTTAAAAATACCAAAGTAAAACAAATAAATTGACTTAAAAAATCCTCACTTGTAAAAAACCCAAACTGGGCTTGGCTTGCTTGTAAATCTAAAGGTAAATTAGCGCTTATACTTAAAAAAGCATATTTTAATACCCAACCTATCACTAGCATATAAAAAGAAACAACTAAAATAGCCCCTATCATGGTAAAGCCAACACAAGACCAAGCTTTTTTATAAGATGGTGCTAATACTTTATAAGCATTAATAGGATCTTTTTCACTTAGTTTACCTATACTAAGTTCAGCCAAAAATATGACAAAACCTACCCCTAAGGTTAAAATAATATAAAGCAAAATAAATGCAGATCCTCCACTTTGCCCTACTAATGTTGGAAATTTCCACGCATTGCCTAACCCCACAGCAGATCCTGCTACTGCCAAAATAAAACCTATTTTTGAAAATTTAGAATTCAAAATTACAACCTTCTCATATTTTAAGAATTATTTTTTAAAAAATATTTTAAAATATTATTAAAGCAAAAAAATTTTTAAGCTTTATTGAAAATTAAAAAAAATTGATAAAAATGTGAAATTTTGTAAATTTCAATAAAAATAAAGATATCTTTAGATAAAATAAAAACTTCATTTTTTAAATCTTAAGTAGGGATACGCAAGCCGAACCGATTTAAATTTTGTATTTTATTTTATAAAGAAAGGTTAAAAAATAATGAAAAAATTTCTTTTTTTATTTTTAGCTTGTATAGCAGTGAGTTTTGCAGCTGAAACTAATACTCCTGTAGAACAAGAAGCTATTAATGTATGGATCAAAGCATTTTCAGTACTTGCAGCAGGTTTAGGCCTTGGAGTTGCCGCTTTAGGTGGTGCTATAGGTATGGGAAATACTGCAGCAGCAACTATAGCAGGTACAGCTAGAAATCCTGGTCTTGGAGCTAAACTTATGACAACCATGTTTATTGCTTTAGCGATGATTGAAGCACAAGTTATTTATGCCCTTGTTATAGCTTTAATAGTACTTTATGCAAATCCTTTTATAGTTTTTCAATAATTTTTACAAGCCTTAAAACAAGGCTTAAATGCGGTTATGGTGGAATTGGTAGACACGCCATCTTGAGGGGGTGGTGCGCCACGCGTGTGCGAGTTCGAGTCTCGCTAACCGCACCATTTATACTTTTTTACCTCTTTTCAATCATCTATAAAATAAGCTTTTTATAGATATATGATTGCTTTAAATTATTTTTAATTAATTTTAATTTTTATACTTGAAAATATTATTGACTTTACTATTGACTTAAACTAAAGAAAAAACATATTAAATCACACTAAAATTAACCCTTTAAATCCTTTAATTTTATTCATCAATTTAAATCATCTATTTTTTTAAGTTTACTTAGCTATAAGAAACTTTTATCCTTTAAAATTCCTTTTTACTCTTTATATAATCTTTAATCAATTAAGATTTAAATTTAAAATCTTATCATTAAATCTTATAAATAAAGATAAGCTTTAAAGTTTTAAAAGAGTTTTTAAGACTTTTTATTAAAAACTAAATGCTTTATATAAACAAAGCATAGCTTTTAAAGCTATACTTTATTCTTTTAATACCTTATTCTTTTACCACAAATAACTAAATTGAGCATAAGCAGTATGAGTAGTAGCATCTTTACTATTTTGAGCATTATAATTCATACTCATAATAAAGCTTTGATTTAAAGGCAGTATTAAAGAAGCATTTGCAAATCTTTGTATTCTTGCTAAGTTTATTTCATCTTCTACTTTAATAGTACCAAAGCGTGCTTTAGTATGTATAGTAGTATTCATATAAAGTTTAGCTCCTAATTCTATAGAAGTCTTTAAATAAGGTAACCAGTCTTTAAAATAAGCAAAGCTAGCCTTAGTAGAAAAAAGATTATTGATATTTTTATATATTCTTTCTCCTTTTTGTACACTAGCCCTACCTTTAATATCTTTTATACTATAAGCTTGCATATAAGATCCTTCATAACCTAAACCTATTTGAGGAGTAAGCATATGAGATCCTAAGATAAAATTCATTCCTAAATCTATACCTCCTCCATAAGTATAAGCATTAGGATTAGCACTAGCTTCATTATTGGCTATTTTCTTTAAGAACTCATTTTTAATAAAAGCTGCTTTAGCTTGAGCTTTAATATAGACTTCTTGATTATTGTCTGTATAAAATAAGGTATTAAAATATTTTATACCTGTATAATAAGTACGGTTTTTTACATCAAAATAATAAGAGTTCATCTTAGTATCTTCATAACCTGCATAAAAACTATAAGTTCCACTTTCTTTTAAGGTAGAATAAGCAAGTATATTACCTTTAATATGTCCTTTACTTTTTTCATTTAAAGAAAGTTCTACACTTTGAGAAGAAAAATAAGGTAGTATAACTAAGGCATGTTCTTTAATATTATCATGAGTATAAGTTTGTATATCACTTTGTATATAATCATTAATACTAGCATATAAATTATCTTCATTAAAAGTAAGATTAGTATTAAGATTAAAATGATTAGGATTAAAAGTTAAACTTAAATTCATATTATTCATTAAGCCATCTACAAAAGCATTTCTTTTAATGCTAGAAGCATTTAAAGATCTAAAGCTTGCTCCTATAATAGAAGCATTAAGATTAAAGTCTGTAGAGATTTTTCCACTTAAAGCATCATAGTTTAATATCATTTCTCCACCACCATTAGTTTTTATTTTTTTTATATTATTTAAACTTACTCCCTTAACAAGATTTTTAATATCATTAAGTTCATCCATATTAAGATTACCTTGATCAACTATAAGGTTTCCAACCATAACAGAATTAGCACTTTTTCCTCCTACTGTAAGGGTTTGGAGTTTATTATTACTTCCTGTACGTATAGTCCAAGAAGTGATATTAACACTACCACTTCCTTCATTGCTTATGTTATAGCCATCAGTATTTGTTCCTATAGAGCCAAAGTTATTAAGCATTAGGGTGCCTGAGCCAGAGTTTGTTATACCTCCACTTATGGTGGCATTTTCTTGGTTGGTTAGGTTTAGATTACCATTACCAGAGTTTGTTATACCTTTTGTTATAGAACCAGTGTTGTTAAGCATTACATCGCCTGAGCTTTCATTGCTAATATTTTCAATGCTAGCACCACTTTGGTTAGTTATCATTAAATTACCTGTTCCTTGATTTGTGATGCCTTGAGTTATAGTAGCACTATTATCAAGTATTACATTACCTGAGTTTGTATTCATGATAGAATTAATAGTAGCACTATTTTTATTTTCTATTTTTAAATCGCCACTTCCATAATTGTATACACTTTTTAAAGTGGAGGAGTTATTAAGCATTAAACTACCTCCTCCTATATTATAAGCACTTCCACTAATGCTTGCATTATTCATGAGTTCTAATTGACCCATTCCTATGTTTGCAACATAACCTGAGATGGAAGTATTGCCATTTTGAGTATTAGTTTGGTTTTCTATAGTTAATTTACCACTTCCATAATTGTATATATTTCCTGTTAAAGTGGAGGAGTTATTAAGCATTAAACTACCATCTCCTGTGTTGGCTATATTTCCACTTATAGTAGCAGTACTACTACCATTGTTTTTATTTTCTATCATTAAATTACCTGTTCCAGAGTTAGATATATTTCCTGTTACACTACCTTGGTTTTCTAGGCTAATGGTATTTGAACTTTTGCTTATGATATTACCTTCTATTTTTCCTTTATCTTTGTTTATTATGCCAGCTTTACCACTAGTTGAAGTGATTTGTCCTGATTCTTTTATAAGAATAGCTGCTTTGCTTTCTTCATCACTTTGTTGGCTTTCATCAAGGGAGCGGCGTTTTCTGCTTTTACCATTAGCATCAGCTTTTATGGTGCCTTCGTTGACTAATTGTCCTTGTATTTGAGCGTCATTTTGTATTGTTATGCCAGATGTTATAGTGCCTTTGTTTTGAATATCACCTATAATTTTGGTATTTGTTCCACTTATGGTTATTTTATCGATAGTTCCTAAATTACTTATAGCTGTATTAGAATATGATTGAATTAATGCTCCATTATTTACATTTATATCTGCTATTTTACCTTTTGCGTTTAAAATAGCTTCTTGTCCTGATTTTATTGTTGAGTTATCAATGTTAAGTCCGCTTAAATTAGCTTGATTTTCTAATTTAATCGCATTTTGTTTTGCTTGAACTACAGCTTGATTTTTTAGTTCTATTTTAGAAGCTTGAGATCCTGTGCCTAAAAAAATTCCATAATGATTACTATAAATTCCACTAGCTATTTGAGAGCTTCCAACTATAATAAGTTCATCTAAATTTTGCCACTGTGCTATGCAAACACCAAAATGTTCTCCATAAACTATACTACCTTCTTCTAAAGTAATGGTACCAAACTTACCATAAGTTACAGAGATGCCAGCTTTTTTGGAGGCTATAAGACCTGTATTGGTTATATGTTTTATGGTTCCACCATTTTCTAATTTTATAGCAGCACCGTAATTTACAGTTTTATCATTGGCAATGATGCCTTTATTGACAAAATGATCAATATTGCCACCATATACATGTACACTTGTGTTGCCACCATATATAATACTTGTATTATAAACATAATTAATTTTTGCTGTTTTGTTAAATCTAATAGTATCATTACCATAAATAGTCCCACTATTAATGAAATTGTTAATAGTTCTATTACCATTTACTTCTATAGCATTACTTTGATCGTTATTAGTACTCTTAATAGTCCCACTATTGATAAAGTTTTTAACATTTGAACCATTAAAAATAATAGCTTGTTTTTTACCTTCTATATTTCCTGTATTAAGAATATTATCAATAATTGAATGTGCAAACTTAATAGCTTCTTGACTTGAACTCTCACTTTTTATAGTCCCAGCATTAATAAAATTAGTAATTCTTGTTTGTTTTAAAGTTTCTATGGCTTTGCCATTTTCAGCTTTAATAGTATCCATATTTAAGAAATCAGTAATAGTAGTATTACTTAAATGCAATGCAGTGTCTTTAGCTTGTATGGTAGCAGTATTGATAAAATGTTTGACTGTAGCTTTGTGACGATTGTTATTGCCACCATTGCTATCATTACCACTATCAAACTTAACCCCATACTTAGCCATATTACTTCCTATTAGACCCTCATTTAAAAAAAGATCTATAGTAGTATTACCATGGTTTTTATCAGGTCTTCCTATAAGTACACTAGCATTATTAGAACTATTACTATGATTACCTACAATAATACCTGTATTAATGAAGTTTCCTATTTGTGTATCTTTGCCTTCAAATAAAATACCATCACCATTTGAAGCATATATAATACCTGAGTTTTTAAAAGAATCTAATTGTATCTTTCCATTATTTTCTCCCCATATACCTATATAAACTTTTTTAATATAACCTTGATTGTCTATATCACCTACATGAATAGAACCATTATTAAAACTGCCCTTATTTTCTATGTTTAAAAAACCAGCTATGATTCCTTTATTTAATATTTTTCTTATGTCTATTTTTTCATCAGTAGTTGCATGAACATAGAGTGTTTTTACGCCATTATTGCTACTACGAACATAAGCGTATTTACCTAAAAAGATGCTATTGGTACTTCCATTACCATTTACTTCAATTTGAGTTCCTGGATAATATCCTAAAAGAGTATAGTAGTAATTATTTCCTTGAGTATAAGGTATAGCGTAAGGTGGTCCACTAATTTGAGCTAAGGCTAAAGAGCTTAAACAAGAAATAGTAGCTAAAGATAAAATAAGTTTTTTGGAAGAAGCCATTACCCCCCCCCGTGTTGTATACACTAGACTTTAAATATAATTTTTTCATAAAATATTATCCTTTATTTTAAAAAAATACAAAAATTGTAAAAACTAAAATATTATAAAAACTAGATATTGATTTTTAGTGTTTAATAAATTATTCAAACACAAACTTAAATGAATCAATTTATATAAAATGTTTCATCTTAAAAGTAAGATAAAATACATAAAGTAAATAAGCAATAATAAGTAATTTTGTTTTAAAGGAAGGTTAATAAAAGCATAGAAAAATAGTTTTTTAATATTTTCGTATGATTTATGGATAAAGTTTAGGTAAATTGTGAATTTTAGTTTTTAAAATTATTCCATCAACTTTTAATTTGTAAAATTTTTCTAAATTTTGCAAGGTATTAGCAAGCATTAAAATTTTACTATCAAAGATATAAAATTCTGCAACTTTACTAGCAAATTGCGCTAATTTAGGATCTTGAAAGATTAAAAATTTTGCTTGTAGGGCATTAGATAAAAAGATTTCATCTTTGTTTTGGACTAAAATAGCAAATTGGGCATGCTTGGCTTTTAAGTAAGAAATAGATTTTTCATCATAAAACACACAATAAATTCTATCTTCTTGAATAATTTCATTTTCTTGAAAAAAATGAAAATCTAGATCTTGCAATAAATCATGCCCTATGATTAACATTTATATCCTTAAAAAATTTAGTTTAAGTAAGCTAAAATGGCGCAGCGGACGGGGCTCGAACCCGCGACCTCCGCCGTGACAGGGCGGCATTCTAACCAGCTGAACTACCGCTGCATTGAAGAGAAAATCTCTATGGTGGTCGCTATAAGACTCGAACTTATGACATCCACCTTGTAAGGGTGGCGCTCTACCAACTGAGCTAAGCGACCTAAATGGCGACCCCTAGAGGATTTGAACCTCTGTTTCCACACAGAGAGAGTGTTGTCCTGGGCCACTAGACGAAAGGGTCATAACCCTAAAACGAAAATGGTGTCCCGTGTTGGATTCGAACCAACGGCCCCCTCCTTAAAAGGGAGATGCTCTACCGGCTGAGCTAACGAGACTAATGGCGCAGCGGACGGGGCTCGAACCCGCGACCTCCGCCGTGACAGGGCGGCATTCTAACCAGCTGAACTACCGCTGCATTGAAGAGAAAATCTCTATGGTGGTCGCTATAAGACTCGAACTTATGACATCCACCTTGTAAGGGTGGCGCTCTACCAACTGAGCTAAGCGACCTAGATATTTAGAAGTTAAATCTTTAATTTAAAAAACTATTAAAAATGGTGTCCCGTGTTGGATTCGAACCAACGGCCCCCTCCTTAAAAGGGAGATGCTCTACCGGCTGAGCTAACGAGACTTTAAAATAAAAATGTGATTATGCCAAAATTAGCTAGATTTGTCAAGATTTTTTCTTTGTTTTGATATAAAAGTTAATGTGTTTAAATTTACTTTAACAAATTTATATAGATATTTCTTTTAGTTTTTTAATTTGATAGTATCTTTTATAAAATGTCAATATTTAAAAAAGCATTATTGTTCAAAATAAAAGTTAAAGGAAAATTAGTTAAGCTTTGTACTTTAGAGGATCTTGCTTTAAAGATCTTAAGCGTATATATAATGCTAGCTTTAAAAAGCATCAAGCAAGTATACCGTTTTTACTGGTTGTGATTTTAGTAGGTGAGTTTTGCAATTTTTTACTAATATAATTTGAAAATTGGATATTTGAAAACTTATTGTATTGGCAATATAAAAAAATATATCTAGCATTATCTTGCAAAATTGCATTATAAGCTTTAGTGAATTTATAAAAATAATACAACTAAAACAATGAAACAATAGCGTAAGTGTTAAGGATATAAAAAAGACTTTGGTCTAAGATGCATCTTTCACATAATAGATGAAAAATTGAAAGATTTAAAATGATTCAATTAGACATTTTTTACATTAAGAAAAGAAGTTTTACAGATTTTAATGTGATAAAAACCATAGTTTGCAAATACGCAAAACAAGAAAATTAAAAGAGTTTAAGTAACTGTGCAAAACTTTGCCTTAAAGGAGATATTGAAAATTTTATAAAAAATATTTCGCACTTGTTGATTTAAATTAACAATATCATCAAGATAATCTTTCTAACACTACAAAAGTATAATTATAAGTTAGTTTAATCTTATTTTTTCCACATGAACCAAACACAATCTGTCATAAAAACTTCATTTTATTCATTTCTTAAAGTATCTAAAACATTGATTTGAGTAGCTTTTTTAGCAGGATAAAAAGATGATAAAGCTATAATGATTAAAGCTCCTATGATGGCTAAAGAAAAATCTAAAACAGATAAATCAAGAGGCAATTTGCTTGTTCCATAAACATCACTAGGAAGGGTAATAATATCAAAATTAGATAATAAGGCCAAAGCTAAAAAAGCCAGTATGATTCCTACTATTATACCTGCGCTGCCTATTAGCATACCTAGGGCAAAAAAAGTTTGCTTTATCTCTGTTTTACTTGTACCTAGGGCAAGTAAAAGTGCTATTTCATTGCGACGATTCATCACTATCATGAGTAAAGAACTTACTATATTTAAGCTAGCTATTAAAATAATAAGCATTAAAACTATAAAAAGTGCTCTTTTTTCAAGCTTTAAGGCTGAAAAGAAATTTTTATTTTGTTCCCACCAGGCTATTACAAGATAATCATCTTTAAGATAAGCTTTTAATTTATCAGCATCTTTAAAAGCATCATCAGTGTATACATGAATGCCATCATAATCTGAATTTAAAGGCATTTTAAGTACCTTTCTTAAAGCATTTACATCAGTATACATATAAGCTTTATCATAAAAAGCAAGTCCTGAATTAAAATATGCTTTGATATTAAAACGTTTTGTTTGAGGGATCAAAGATAAAGCACTTGGATTAAAATTTGAAAAAATTAAAGTTAATTTATCATTTTTTTTAAAATCAAATTCCTTTACTAGTTCACTTCCTACTAAAATATCAAAGCCGCTTAAATTTTCATCTTTTAAAGCTTTAGCAAGCACCTCATTGATCTTTTTTTCCTCTTGAAAATGCACTCCAAAAAGCACACCACCTTCAAAACGATCTTGTGTTTTAAGTACTACTTGGGTGCTAATATAAGGACTAAAGGATAAATTTGTAAAAGTATTTTTTAATTTATTGACTAATTCATCATCTACAGGAGCATAAAATTTAGGCAAAATAGTAAGGGGATAATTCATGATAAAAAAACGCTTTTGAAATTCTTTATCAAAGCCATTCATAATAGCCATAGCTACGAGTAAAACACAAAGACCAACACAAACTCCTAAAAAGGCTAAAAGCATAGAAAGATTGATAAAAGGTTGTGTTTTATCAAATCTTAAATATTTAAAAAGCAAATACTTTAAAATGCTTTTTTTCAAGCTAAAATTCCTTGTTTTGGACCACTTTTTCCATGGCATTCTTTAAATTTTTTGCCACTTCCACAAGGACAAGGAGAATTACGTGGGACTTTTTTAACTTGAACCTGATCTAAAGTGGAATTGGTTTGAGAATTTTGAAGTAATTTTTCATTTTCCTTGCTGGCTTTATTTTCTAAATCTTGTGCTTGTTCTTGATTAAATTGTATACTAAAAAGTAATTTAATACTGTCTGATTTGATACGATTTACAAGCTCTAAGAAAAGATTATAGCTTTCTTTTTTGTATTCTACAAGAGGATCTTTTTGGTTATAACCGCGAAGTCCTATTCCTGTTTTTAAAATATCCATTTGATATAAATGCTCTCTCCAAGCATTGTCTAAAACTTGCAAATATAAAATGCGTTCTATATGATGAGCCTGATTTAAATTGAGTTTTGACATTTTTTCATCATAATGCGTTTGAAGAAGCTGGGTTAATTTATCTTGTGCTTGTAAAATATCTAAATCTTTAAAATCCTCTTCATTGATTTGTATAGCACATTCGCTTAAAAGTCTAGCTTTTAAATTTTCAAAATCAAATTTCATATCATTATCCATCAAAGAAGCATTTAATACAAAAGCGCTGTATTGGGCTATGTTTTGAGAAATTTTAGCTTTGATATCATAATTTTCATCTAAAAGCTCATTGCGATAACGATAAATTGTTTTTCTTTGTTCATTAGCCACGTCATCGTATTCTAATAAATGCTTTCTGCTTTCAAAATGCAAAGCTTCTACTTTTTTTTGTGCATTTTCAACTGCTTTAGTAACGATTCTTGATTCTATACTTTCGCCTTCTTTTATACCCAAACGATCCATAATGGTTTTAATGCGATCACCGCCAAAAATTCTTAAAAGATTATCTTCTAAGCTAAGATAAAAACGGCTTATACCAGGATCTCCTTGTCTGCCTGCACGACCGCGCAATTGATTGTCAATGCGGCGGCTTTCATGCCTTTCTGTACCTATGATATAAAGTCCTCCTAAGGCTCTTATTTCATCATTGATTTTTATATCTACTCCACGACCTGCCATATTTGTAGCTATGGTTACGGCTCCTTTTTTACCCGCATCTTGAATAATCAAAGCTTCTTGTTCGTGATTTTTTGCGTTTAAGACATGATGAGGAATTTTTTCTTTTACAAGCATGTTATGAAAGACTTCGCTTCTTTCTATGCTTGCAGTACCGACAAGAACAGGTTGTCCTTTGGCATTGGCTTTTTTTATTTCTTCAATCACTGCTTTAAATTTTTCGTTTTGAGTTTTATAGATAAGATCGTCTTTATCTTGTCTTTTAATAGGAATATTTGTAGGTATGGAAATAACATCTAGATTATAAATTTGAGAAAATTCTGTAGCTTCAGTTTGTGCTGTTCCTGTCATACCTGCTAATTTATTATACATTCTAAAATAATTTTGAAAAGTAATATCTGCTAAGGTTTGACTTTCTTCTTGAATTTTTACATTTTCTTTAGCTTCTAAGGCTTGATGCAAACCTTCACTAAAACGACGTCCTTCACTTAAACGTCCTGTAAATTCATCTACTATAATGAGTTCATTATTTCTTAAAACATAGTGCACGTCTTTTTCAAAAAGATTGTGTGCTTTTAAGGCTTGATCAAGTTGGTGTGCTAAAATAGCATTATCAAGACTGTATAAATTATCCACTCCAAAAAGTTTTTCAGCTTTTGCAATTCCTGCTTCTGTGATTAAAATCGTACGATTTTTTTCATCTACAACAAAGTCTCCTTCAGCTTTTGCAGGAGGTAAAACTTCTTGAGCTCTTTGCATTTGTTTGGCTACCTCATTTGCTTTAATATAGCCATCTAAGGTGCGATTTGTAGGTCCACTGATAATAAGAGGTGTTCTTGCTTCATCAATTAAGATACTATCTACTTCATCTACTATGACAAAATTATGCCCTCTTTGTACTTTTTCGGCTTTAGAAAATTTCATATTATCACGTAAATAATCAAAACCAAATTCATTATTTGTTCCATAAGTAATATCACAATCATAAGCTTGTTTGTGTTCTAAATCACTATGCTCAGATGAAAGTATAACCCCTACACTAAAACCTAAAAAATTATAAATCGCACTCATTTGCTGGGCATCTCTTTTTGCTAAATAATCATTTACTGTAACTACATGCACTCCTTTACCACTCATAGCATTTAAAACAACAGCTAGAGTTGCTACAAGGGTTTTACCCTCTCCTGTTTTCATTTCTGCGATTTTTCCTTCGTGTAAAACCATGCCACCTATTAATTGCACATCAAAATGACGCATATTTAAAGTTCTTTTACTCGTTTCTCTAACGATAGCAAAAATATCATTTAAAATATCATTTTCATTTTTTGTACCATTTAAAATCTCTTCTTTAAACTTTGCAAATACACTTTTTAATTCTTCATCACTTAGTTTTTCATATTTGCTTTCTAAAGCATTGATTTGAGCTACACGTTTGAAATATTTTTTTATTTCACGGTCATTTTTTGTACCAAAGACGGCTTTTAAGGTATTTAAAAGCATTTTTACACCTTTTACGAATTTTTGAAGTTATCATTATAACTATTATTTAATTAAAATTAGCTAGAATGATATAAAAAAATATCATTTTTAAGGAAATATTAATGCAAAAAATCTTTTTAATATTTTTGATTTTTATGGGAAAAATTTTAGCCTTAGAACTTGATTTTAAAGCATTTTCAAGTGATTTTGTACAAACGGTTACATCTAAGAATTCAAAACTTTCTTATTCTGGACATTTTATCTTCGATCAAAACCGGGCATATTGGGTATATCATAGCCCTAGTAAAAAAGAAATTTATATTCATAATAATGAAGTTACTATCATAGAACATGATCTTGAACAAGTTATTTTTTCACATCTTGATAATATCCCTAATCTTAATGAAATCTTTAAAAAAGCAAAAGTTATTAATAAAGACAAACTAATAGCAAAATACGAAAATATAGATTATACTATTAAGCTGCATCAAGATCAAATTCAAAGTATATCTTATCAGGATGAATTTGAAAATAATGTTGTCATTGTTTTAAGCCATCAGCTTAAAAATCCACGCATTAAAGCTGAAATTTTTCAAGCTCATATCCCTAAAAACTACGATATTATACGTTAATTTTGCATCATATTTTCAGGGGTTAATCCGTAAAAATTTTGTGAGGGATTGTTAAAATGATTTATATCATTTTGATTTAGAATTTCAAAAAGATTGTTAATAAGATTTTGCTGGTTATTTTCTTGCGTTATTTTAGGTATATTTAATCTGTTTATATTTATTTGCTCATCATTTTGTTCTTGTTTTGGCATATCTTTAAAAAGTTCTTCTATAGATTTTGAAGCATTTAAATCTTCAAGATCTTGAGTTTTAGGAGGTTCTAAATCTTGAAGGGTTTGTTTTACTTCTTCGCCTATATTTTCCTCCTGGGCTTGTGTGCTTTGTAAAAAACGTTTAAATTCTTCTAAATCAAATTTTTCTATCCCACTTAAAGAGAGAATATAAATATCGTTTAATTTGATTTTATATTTTTTATCTACAAATTTTTCTAAGGTTTTTTTAAAATTGTTTTTTCCTATTTCTGTAAAAATATCTTCATAAAAAAATCCTGAAATAACAGTGTTTATAGAATCTATTAGCTTATTTTTATTTTCTTGTAAATCATCTCCTTGAAATTCTAAAGAAATTTCAATTTTTTTAAGAATATTTGTACCACTTTTAGAATATAAGTCAGTTCTTAATTTATCTATTTCAAGATTTTGAGCGCTTAAATTTAAAAGTAAAATCATACTTAAGAATATTTTTTTCATTTAAAACCTTATAAAAATATATTTAAAGTTCTATAAATCATGCTTTTCATAAAAGTCAATTACATTAGAATCTATTTTTAAAATATTAGCAAAATAAAGTCTAAAATCAATCTTTTTTGTAAAATAAATTTTAAGAGTGTTGGGATTTGTGGCTCTAGAAAGGGCTACGTAAAGTTGACCTTTTTCAAAAATATGATTGATATTGCAAACTAATTTTTCTATACTCATGCCTTGTGATTTGTGTATAGTAATAGCATAAGCAAGTTTTATAGGAAATTGAGTAATACTAGCAAGAGTATTGATTATAAAATCTTTTCCTACTTGTTCTAGTTCTTGCATAAAAAAGGTATAAGGTTCAAGTAAAATTTGCATACCATCATTTTTTATGATACTAATATAAACTTTTTCCTCTTCATAAATGATATTTTCAATTTTTCCTTGTTCGCCATTGTAATAATTTTTATCCCAGTTATTCACGCAAAAAATGATACGTGATCCGATTTTAAGATTGAGTTCTTCTAAAATGTTTAAACTTTTAATCCAAGAAAAGAGTTCTTCATCTTTGAGTTGAGGATTTTCTTTATTGATTTGGGCTTTAAAACATACAAGAGGGGTATGAAGAGCGTCTAATCTTTTTTTATTGATATCATTTACTTGTTTATTAATACCACAAAGTAAAGTATAATCATCTCCTAAATTTTCTATTATATTAGTTTGTAAAGATTGAAAAAAATCTAAAATATTTTCATCTAAAAAACCTTTTCTAATCAAAGACAAATTATTATAAAATTCAAGATTATGAGTTCTTTTAGATTGAGTAAGCTTGATATTTTTAAAATTTAATTCCTTCCAAAAAAAAGATGCAAAAGCATAATAAGAATTATTAAAAAGGTTTTGCTTTTTTTCTTTAAGCACAGGGGGTAATTGAAAAAAATCTCCAACTACTAAAATTTTTCCATTAAAGTGAGAATTTTTAAGCCTTAATCCTATCATTTCAAAAACATCAGCACTAACCATAGAAATTTCATCTATAATAATAAGTTCTAATGTTTTTAATATATTTTGAAGCTTTATTAATCTTTCTTTTTGTTTTTGACTACGATCTAGCACACTTAATGCTAAGGCATTATCACAATGACCCAAACAAAAAAAACTGTGTAAAGTTATACCACCTATATTAAAGGCTGAAAGAGCGCTAGATCCTAAAGGTATGAATGATTTTTTTTGTTTTTTGTAAGATTGTATAAGTTTATTTATTAAAAAACTTTTACCAACACCAGCCCCACCACTTAAAAAAACATTATCGTGTGTTAAAATTTTTTCTAGTTTATCAAGCATTATATTTCCTTAGATTTAATTATAACTATTATTTTCTAAAAGGTTAATTATGAAAATTTCTTTATATTTGAGTTTCTTGGCATTGTTTTTAGGTGCTTGTGCGAGTAAAAATTTAAACTTATATGAAAATGAAAAAGTTACAAAAGAAGACTCTCACTATGCTAAATTAGAATTTGAACAAAATGTTAGTATTTTGCCTAAGCTTACACAAAATATTAATTTTAATGCAAAAGCATATGAAAAACATTTTTTTAGCCCTTGGCATGATTCTTTTAAAAACTATAAAAAAGAGGATCTTTTTTGGTCTTTTTCTTCATATTTAAATTCAAAAGATACTTATTATTTTTTCAATAAACAACTCATCCCTCAATCTTGGTTTGAAAGTGCTATAGATAATGCAAATATCAAAGATTTAGGAAAATTAAACCAAAAGGCCTTGCTTGTTCAAAATACCATTTCTAAAAATTTTCCAACGCAAAGAGCCATTTTAAAAAATCCTTTTTTTGAAAATGAAGGCATTCCTTTTGACTATGCTAGCGACACTGCATTAAATGCTGGTACTCCTGTTTTAATCTCACATTTTAGCAAAGATAAACGCTATGCTTTTATACTCAGTGAGGCAGGAGCAGGTTTTGTAGAAAGCAAAGATTTAGAATTTTTTTCAGATTCTAGGGCAAAAATTTATGAAAATCTTAATTTTATCACTCCATTAAAAGAAAAATTAGCTATTTTAAGCGATGATAATCAATTCTTCTTTGAAACAAGAATTGGTGCGATTTATCCTTACTATAAGGAAGATAAAAATTATTATTATGGAAAAATAGGATCTAAAAAATACAAAATATCCAAACAAGATGCGGCTTTGTTTCCTTTAAATTTTAATGATGAAAACTTAAAAAAACAAATTGCACAAATTCTTGGATTGCCTTATGGTTGGGGTGGTTATAATCTTGAAAGAGATTGTTCTTTGCTTACTCGTGATGTTTTTTCTGCTTTTGGACTTTATTTACCACGCAATTCTAAAGCACAAAAAAACGCTTTTACGCATTTTAATATAAGCAATTTAGACAATACTCAAAAAAAAGCCTTTCTTGATCGTTTTGGAAAAGCATATTTAAGTTTACTTTATTTACCAGGGCATATTATGCTTTATGCTGGAAATATTGGAGAAAATAATATAGTTGTTCATGATATATGGGGTTTAAGAAAAGGTGATACGCAAAGACTTCTTATAAGTTCAAGCGCTATTACAAGTTTAGAAATAGGAAAAGAAGATATAGCAAAAGAAAATTTACTTTTATCAAAAATTCAAGAAATAAGTTTTGTATTATTAAAACAAGAAGAAAAACAAGAAATCAAAGATTATCTTGATAAGATTACAAGTACACAAGATAGATTTAATCAATAAATCTTCTTGTTAAATCTTGAAAATATTCTATGCGTCTATCGCGTAAAAAAGGCCACCATTGACGCACATTTTCACTTCTTTTTTGGTCTATATCTACAATTTTTACGCATTCATTTTCACTATCTAAAAGACAAAGTTCTTCACCTTGGGGTCCAAAAACAAAAGAATTTCCCCAAAATCTTATACCTTCTTCTACTCCACTTATATCTTTTTCAAAACCTATTCTATTTACTGCAACAACATACAAACCATTGGCTATAGCATGTCCTTTTTGCACATTAAGCCATGCGTTTAATTGTCTTTGTTTTTCTTCTTTTGGATCTTTATCAAACCAACCTATAGCAGTGGGATAAATAAGAATTTGTGCTCCTTTTAATGCCATGATTCTAGCTGCTTCAGGATACCATTGATCCCAACAAATGAGTACGCCGAGTTTACCTAAGCTTGTATTTATAGGTTCAAAACCCAAATCTCCTGGAGTAAAATAAAATTTTTCATAAAAACAAGGATCATCAGGTATATGCATTTTACGGTATTTTCCTACTATAGAACCATCCTTGTCAAAAACCACTGCGGTATTGTGATAAAGACCTGGACTTCTTTTTTCAAAAAGAGAACTTAATAAAACTATATTGTATTGTTTTGCTACATTAGACCAAAATTGTACGTCTTTTTCATAATCATTTGCATAATTAAAAAATTCTACATTTTCACTTTGACAAAAATATTCACTTTGATGAAGTTCACCCAAACAAACGAGTTGAGCACCCTTTTTAGCAGCTTGTTTTATGAATTGACAAGTTTGCTCTATGGTTTTTTCTTTGGTAGAATGAAATTTTTGTTGTATTAAAGCAATTTTCATTGTCTTTGCCTTTCTTCTTCTGCATCATCATAAGGATCTAGATGAATTTGTATTTCCCATTTTTCATTATCAAACATTTTGCGTATGCTATTTTCTATATCATCTGAAATTTTATGGGCATTTAAGAGTGAGATTATAGGACAAAAAACCAAATGCATGCTTAAATAATTGCAATTTGGTGTTTTACGAGTTTTTAATTCGTGATAAGAAATAATTTCAGGATGATTTGAAATTAAAGCACAAATTTGGTCAACTTGTTTTTTAGGCAAAGCCTCGTCCATTAAAAAGGCTAATGCTTTTTTAACGATTTTAAAAGCTGAAAAAACCGTATAAAGGCTAATAATTATACCAAAAATAGCATCAATAATATGCAAATTAGTAAAATAAATCAATATTAAAGAACCTAAAGTACAAGCATTGCTTAAACAATCTGTTTTATAATGCAAGGCATCACTTTCTATAATCAAACTTTTAGTTTTTTTAGCAACATGATTTAAAAAAAGTACAAGTAAGGCAGTGATAATTAAGACAAAAATCATAACATAAATACTTGAATTTAAATCTGTAATTTCTTCTTTATAGTAAATTTTTACTATACTTTCGTAAAAAATAAAAATACCTGCTCCTACAATAAAAACACCTTCTAATAAACCCGCTAAAACTTCGATTTTAGAAAAACCAAAATTATAATTTTCATTAGCCTCTTGAGAACTTTTTTTAAGAGCTAAAAAATTAAAAGCAGAAATGGCAAAATCCATTAAAGAATCAATAGCGCTTGAAAGTACAGCAACAGAACCACTTGTTAAGCCTACTATTAGTTTCATTAAGGCTAGAATCAAAGCACATAAACTAGCTATAAGTGTTGCTTTTTTTTGCAAAATCATCTTAAACCCTTAAAACGGTTTTGACAAGAACAATGCAAAGAACCATTTTGACGCAAAAATACCCTAGCATCTAGTCCTATGATTTGATGATTTGGTAAGGCTTTAGCTAATCTTTTAGCAACAACTTGATCATTTGGATCCTTATAAAAAGGTACGATTAAGGCTTTATTGATAAAAACAAAATTAGCATAAGTAGCCCCGAGTCGTCTTTTTTCATAATACAAGGGTTTAGGCAAAGGAAGTTCTAATAAATTATAAGAGGTTTTTTCTAATTCTTTTTTCATATTTTGTAAGGGCAAATAATGCTCATCTTGAGTGTCTTCACAAATACAATAAGCTATGGTATTTTTATCAATAAATCTTGCTAAAGTATCAATATGATGATCAGTATCATCACCTTTGATAAAACCATGCTCTAACCAAATGATTTGTTTTAAACCAAAAATTTCTTTTAATTTTTGCTCAATTTGACTTTTATTTAAATGAGAATTTCTGTTTTGATTTAAAAGACAATGCGAACTTGTAAGCATAACATCTTCACCATTAAAATCTATGCTTCCGCCTTCTAAAATCAAATCAATTTTTTTAAGTTTTTCTTGAAATTTTTCTTTAAAAAGTTTAGAATTAAGCGCATTATCAAGTTCACTTTCAAATTTATTGCCCCAGGCATTAAAAGTAAAATCAAGGGCTTGTAAACGACCATTTTCTAAAATATCTATGGGACCAAAATCGCGTATCCAAGTATCATTGGTATCGCATTTAAAGTATTCAAGATTTTCTATATCTTTAAAAATTGCAAAATCACTTTCATTAGGAGCTATAAGCAAGACTTTTTGAAAAGCACTGACTATTTTTACAAATTCTTTATAGGCATGTAAGATTTCATCTAAATAAGGATGCCAATCTGTTTTTGCATGAGGTAAAGCGAGTATGAGGTATTCTTGTTGGCTCCATTCAGGGATAGATTTTATCATTAATATACCTTTTTTGATTATTAAAAACTTATTGTCATATTTTTTAAATTCTTAATCAAATAAAAAATTATATTTTAAAAATAAGTCTTATTTAAGAAAAATTTTGATTGAATCATTGCTTAAAACAATGTTTCCATCTTCATTAAAAATTTTAAAAGTTCCTTTAAAATTTGAAAGGAAAGAATTTTCAAAATCCATTACATCTAAAGGATGGCATAACATTTGAGTTGAAGCTACACGCTCACCTTCAATTTGTAAAATATCATTAGCACTTTGATAAGAACCAAAAAAACGGTTACATCCTGCATAACCATAGAATTTATTGTTTTCAAAGCTGATATTAGGGCTTTCTTCTGCATTTTTTGGATCATAAGTTTTGCCATTAAGTATGATTTTTTCTATTTTAAAAAGCCGATTTTGGGTAAGTTCAATGTTTGATTTAGAATTTGAGCTTAAAATAGAAGTACTAGAACATCCTGCAAAAAAAACCAAACCTAAAGCAATTTGAAACACTCTTTTCATGCAATCTTCCTTTAAAATAAAATGTTTTTAAGATTATGACACAATAATTTTAACTTATTTACAACTAAAACTCAAATTTGCAATTTATCGTATGAAAAATTGATATTGTTTAATGTAAAAAATGTCTTATACCTGTAAAATAAAGTGCCATACCATATTCATCAGCAGCTTTAATAACTTCATCATCTCTTATACTACCTCCAGGTTGTATGATAGCTCTTACTCCTACCTTGCTTGCTTGATCTATACTATCTCTAAATGGAAAAAAAGCTTCACTTGCTAAAACACAAGCTTGCAAATCAAGTCCCATATCTTTAGCTTTAGCAAGAGCTGCTTTAGCTGCATCAATTCTACTTGTCATGCCCATACCTATAGCAAGCATGGCACCATTTTTAACATAAACTACATTGTTTGATTTTGTAAATGCAGCAATTTTCATAGCAATTTCTAGATCTTTTAGTTCTTCTTTACTTGCTTTTCTTTGGGACATTAATTTGACATTTTTAAATTCATTTTGACTGATTGTATCGCTATTTTGATACACAAAACCCCCGTTTATGTGTTTAAAATCATACTTGTCAAAATGATTGATTAAATAAGGGCTTTCTTGAGTGATAATTTTAATACGTTTTTTAGATTCAAACACTGCTAAAGCTTTTTCATCAACACTAGCCGCTAAAATGACTTCTATATAATTTTCATTAATTTTTTGTGCTAAAGCTTCATCAAGCGTACCATTAATAGCCATCACTCCACCATAAGCACTTATACTATCGCATTTTAAAGCATGAATATAACTTTGCATTAAATTTTCTTTAATAGCAAAACCGCAAGGATTTGCATGTTTTACTATAGTAACCACTGGTTCTTTTCCAAAACTGCTTGCTAGAGTTAAAGCTGCGTTAATGTCTGTAAGATTATTAAAACTGAGTTCACCTTTAAGGGTTTTAAAATGGGTGCTAAAAAAAGTGTCAAATTCATATAAAGCACCTTTTTGATGAGGATTTTCACCGTATTTAGTATCTAAAACTTTCTTACCTACTATAAATTGAGTTTGACCAAAGCCTAAATGAAAGCGTTCATTCATATAATTTGCTATATAAGCATCATAATTAGCGCTATGCTCATAAGCTTTTATCATTAAATTTAAACGGAATTTTTCATCATTTTCATGATTTTTTAAAGCATTGATCACTGTTTTATAATCTAGAGGATTACAAAGCACTATAACATCTTTATAATTTTTAGCTGCACTTCTTAACATAGCAGGACCACCTATGTCAATATTTTCAATAATTTCATCAAAATCATCACTCATTTGGGTAGTTTTTTTAAAAGGATATAAATTCACACAAACTAAATCAATAGCTAAAATTCCATTTTCTTTAGCTTGTTTAAGATGAGCTTGATTGTTTCTTTGATATAAAATTCCACCATGAATTTTAGGATGTAAGGTTTTAACACGTCCTTGAAAAAGTTCTGGACTTTGAGTAAAATCACTCACCTCAATAAGATCTATCCCATTTTCTTTTAAAAGCTTAAAAGTTCCCCCTGTAGAAAGAATTTCAAAATTTAAATTTTGAAGTTCTTTAGCAAATTCTACTATACCTTCTTTATCGCTCACACTTAATAATGCTCTCATTCTTACCTTTCTAAATGTTTTTTAATTTTCTCATAGGCTTCATTGATTTTTTGAAATTTTTCTACACCTTTTTTAAGTTCTTCTTCGCTTACATTATTAGCATTTAAAATATCAGGATGATATTTTTTAGCTAATAATCTGTATTGTTTTTTAACAAGATTTAAATCAGCATGATTAGAAAGTTCTAAAATCTTATAAGCTTCATCTAAACTGAGTTCTTTATTTGTATTTTTTAAACTGGATAGACTAGAAATTAAAGCATCAAGATCATGTTTTGCTATATCAAAAGCTCTTGCAATATGTTCTAAAATTTCACGCTTTTTAGCACTAAAACTTCCATCAATTAAAGCCATAAATACTAAAACACGTAATACATTAAAACGCTCATTTTTCGGCAAAGGAACTTCTTTTAAAAAATCTTTTGCTACATAAAAAGTATCATTTAAATTTTCTTTATGCTCGTTAAAACTTGCTTTTAAAAAAGCCCTTTCTTGCTCATCTTTAGCATTTGCATCTAAAAGGTCTTTTATCATATTAGCTTCATCTTGACTTACCCTGCCATCACTTTTTGCAATTTTTGCCAAAAGCGCAATAACATAATAATTCATACGCCTTTTTAAAGCATCCATTCTTTCTTCTAAAACACCTCTTTTAAAAGCTTTTGTAAAACCTTTAACACCACGTACACTTGAATTTAAAAAGTCTTGCTTTCCCCAGGTTTTGTAATACCAATAAAAAGCTAAAATGGACAGTATAATTAAAAGTAAAATCATTGAATTTGCTCTTTAAAAGTATCAAAATAAAACTTATCAAGTTCATCTTTACTTAAAATGATACTATCAAGTTTAAATTCTTTTTTAAGTGTAGTTATACCTAGCTTATAAGCTTTAATACCAAATTCCTTGCTTAAATTTAAAAAAGCTTCTTCATTTTCTTTGCGCAATGCTATTATAGCACGGCTTGGACTTTCATCAAAAATCATTTTTTCATCCACAAAAGCACTTTTTAAATCTAGACCCAAATGAGAAATAGCACACATTTTTGCTAAAGTTATAGCAATACCTCCTATACCTACGCTATTGGCACATTCAAGCAAGGCGTTTTGATTTGCTTGATAAAGTAAATGCCAAAGATCAAGTTCAGCTTTATAATCTAAATCTTTAAGCATACCTGCAAGTTTTTTATCTTGCACTTTCATAGCTAAAGACCCGCTAAATTGTGCAAAACTTTCTCCTAAAAGATAAACACATAAATCTTCTTTATCAAAACTTGCTTTTAAGGTTTTATTAGCATCTTCTAAAAGACCCACACATACTATAGTAGGACTTGGATGAATACTTACTCCTTGAGTTTCATTATAAAGAGAAACATTACCACTTACTACAGGAGTATTTAAATGCTTGCAAGCTTCTTTAATACCTTCACAAGCTTGAACAAATTGCCACATGACTTCGGGATTTTGAGGATTACCATAATTTAAACAATCACTTATAGCCAAAGGCTTAGCACCACTACAAGCTACTTTTCTACCTGCACTTGCTATAGCTAGGGCTGCACCTATTTTAGGATTTATGTAATTTAAACGCGAATTACATTCTATAGCCATAGCCACACTAGCCCCATTTTCTTTAATACGCACAACACTAGCACCCAAAGCTCCATCTGCTTTTATAGTATTAGTTTGTACACTAGAATCAAATTGTTCATAAATAAAAGCTTTATTATTTACATTTTCATTTTTTAACATTTGAATGAAAAGTTCTTGTGGACTTAATTTTAACTCAAATTTTTCATCTTTAATTTCATCTAAATACTTTGGTTGGCTTAAAGGACGATTTAAAATAGGTGCTTTCTTACTTAAAGGTTCAATAGGAATAAGTCCAACAAGTTCACCATGCCAAAACAATTCCATTTTTCCACTATCGCTTACTTCGCCTATTACTACTGCATCTAAGCCCCATTTTTTAAAAATTGCTATAACCTTATCTTCATAACCTTTTTTAGCGCAAATTAACATTCTTTCTTGAGATTCACTAAGCATAAGTTCATAAGGCGTCATACCACTTTCACGCATGGGAGTTTTATCTAAAAAAAGCTTCATACCACTAGCACTTTTTCCTGCCATTTCAAAAGAACTTGAAGTTAACCCAGCTGCACCCATATCTTGAATACCTATAATATAATCTGTTTTAAAAAGTTCCAAACAAGCTTCCATTAAAAGTTTTTCGCTAAAAGGATCGCCAATTTGCACAGTAGGTCTTAAGCTTTTGCTTTGTTCATTAAAGCTATCACTTGCCATAACAGCCCCGCCTAAACCATCACGACCTGTTTTTGAACCTACATAAATAACAGGATTTCCTACACCCTCAGCCTTAGCATAAAAAATATCTTCAATTTTACAAGTTCCCAAAGCAAAAGCATTCACTAAAATATTGCCATTAAAACACTCATCAAAAGCACATTCTCCGCCAATTGTTGGCACACCCATGCAATTTCCATAATGAGAAATACCGCTTATTACACCTTTGACAAGGTATTTTTGATATTTACCACAATCTTTATCATAAATATCTCCAAATTTTAAAGAATTAAGCCCTGCAATCACTCTTGCACCCATAGTAAAAACATCACGTAAAATACCTCCTACGCCAGTAGCTGCACCTGCAAAGGGTTCGATAAAACTAGGATGATTGTGGCTTTCTACTTTAAAAACTGCTGCCATACCCTTGCCTATATCAATAACCCCTGCATTTTCTCCTGGTCCTTGAATCACCCAAGGGGCTTTAGTTGGAAAAGCTGTAAGATATTTTTTACTAGATTTATAAGAACAATGCTCACTCCACATAGCAGCAATAACACCAAGCTCAAGTAAATTAGGTTCACGCCCTAAAATTTCTAAAATTTGCTCATATTCTTCATCACTTAATTTATGCGCTCTTATAATTTCTTTATCCATATTTTATCCTTTCATTTTCCTAAACAAAAATTACCAAACATTTCGTCTAAAATTTCACTTCTTTGAAAATCTTTAGTAAATCTTGCAAGCTCTTCTATGGCTAAATTTAATTCAAAAGCAAAAAGCTCTAAAGCATTTTCTTTTAAAAGATCTTTTGCCCTACAAATAGCCTCGCTTGAAATTTTACAAGCATTAAGAAAGGCTAAAGAACTCACCATAATACCCTCACTATCAAAGGAATTGAGATAATTTTGCAATTCTTTTTTTAATAAGGTAATATCTTGTTGAGCGCTTATTTTAATAAAAGCTTTTTTTTGCGTATTTTCAAAAACATTTTTTAAATCATTTTTATTTAAAATCCAAAAAATCTTTTTATCGCTTTTTTCAAGTAATTTTAAAATTACTTTATCTTCCTCATCTTCTTTTGCTGAAGCATCAAAAACTGCTAAGATAATATCTGCATCCTCTAAACTTTTCTTGCTTAATTTTACACCTATTTGCTCTATAGCATTCTCACTTTCTCTAATACCAGCTGTATCAATAATACGCAATAAATGAGTACCTAATTTAAAACTTTCTTCTATAGTATCACGCGTAGTTCCTGCAATATCTGAAACAATAGCTCTTTCATAAGCAAGTAAAGCATTTAAAAGCGAGGATTTTCCAACATTTGGCTTACCTATGATAGCGATTTTAAAGCCATCAATTAAACCTTTTTTACTTTGAGAAAGAGTATAAATTTCTTTAAGAATTTTAGAATTTTCTTCACACATTTGATCAATTTGACTCAGTAAATTGGCTGGTAAATCGTCCTCTGCATAATCAATACTTGTTTCTACAAAAGCTAAAGTTTTTACTAAATCTGTACGGATTTTTTCTAAAAGTTCTCCTAAAGTACCTTGCATATTGCGTGCTATAATTTTAGCTGCAAGGGCAGATTTTGAAAGTATAAGCTCTTGAATATTTAAGGCTTTTAAAGGAGTCATTTTTCCATTTAAACATGCTCTTTTACTAAATTCTCCTGCTAAGGCAAATCTTGCGCCTAAATTAACAAGTTCTTCAAGTAAAATTTCACTCACACTAAAACCCCCATGTGTTTGAAATTCTACTATATCCTCACCTGTAAAACTAAAAGGGGCTTTAAAATAAATCACAATAGCCTCATCTATAATTTCATCTTTTTGATTAAAAATTTTTACAAAAGTAGCTTTACGCGGGATAAGATCTTCTTTTTTGATCAATTTTAAAGCTAATTTTAAAGCTTTTGGTCCACTTAATCTTACAATAGAAATAGATCCTACACCATGTGCGGTGGCTATAGCTGCTATAGTATCATTCATCTTTTTTCAAAAAATCATTAATAATAACAAATCTTTGATCATTAATTTGCTTAATTCCTACATATTTATCTGGAAATTCGCTTCTTAATCGCTCTAGGGCAATTTTAATTAAAACTCCATCTAAGGGTTTAGTTTGACCGCGTCCGTTGATTTTGATTTTTTTAATTATACCTTGTAAATAAAACTGCATACCTTGAATTTGATTTTCTAAAAATTGTGCAATTTCAAGACGCACTAAAAAATTATATTTTAAATTGATCCAATTGTGTAAAAGATAAGAAAGTGCTTTATAACGGTGTGCTTCTTTTCCTATCATTAAAGCCGCATCTTCTCCATCTAAATGGATTAAAACACAATCAGCACTATACATTTTAAGTTCTTTAAGTTCGATTTTAAATTCAGAACTTTGTAAAAGTGCTACAAGGTGTGTACGAATTTCATCTAAAATCTCTTGAGTATCACGCAAATCTTCACTTTGACAATGAAAACTATCAAAAATTTTATCATTTTGCATAAAATATTTTTGAGTATTGGTGTTTTCATTTTTTATTTGAATATCATTGTTTTGATTTGATTGATTATATCTTGTTAAATGATCATTTTTAGAATAAACAAAATCATTTTTAGCAGTTTTTTTCGTTGTTCTTTTTTTTACATTAGCTTCTATAATAGCTTTTTTTCTACCCAAACCCAAAAAACCTTTTCTTGGGTGTTGAAGAATTTCATATTCTAAATCCATTACAGAACACTCTAAATTCATAGAAGCCTCAGTCAAAGCACTTTGAAGATCAACGGCTTGGATTCTCATTTTTTTACTCCATCTATTTTTTTATCATGCTCTTTAGCAAACATTTTATTAATTACCCATTGTTGTACCAAAGAACAAAGATTATTTATAAACCAATAAAGTGTAAGTCCTGCAGGAAAGGTTATAAAGAAAAAAGTAAAAATAACAGGTAAGAATTTCATAATTTTAGCCTGCATAGGATCTTGGATTGTCATAGGGGTGATGAGTTGTTGTAAAAACATTGTCGCTCCCATTAAAATTGGTAAAATAAAATAAGGATCCATTATAGATAAATCATGTATCCAAAATGCCCAAGGAGCTGCTTTTAACTCAATGGCATTGAGCAAAACACGATAAATTGCAAAAAATATAGGGATTTGTAAAAGTATAGGCAAACAACCACTCATAGGATTAGCCCCATGTTTTTTATAAAGATCCATCATTTGCATATTCATTTTTTGAGGATCACCCTTATAGCGATCTTTAATTTCTTTCATTTTTGGTGCAAGATCTTTAAGTTTATTCATAGAAATCATTGATTTATAAGTAAGAGGGAAGAGAATAATACGCACAATTAAAGTCATTATAACAATGGCCCAACCCCAATTTCCTATATATTGATGTAAAAAATTTAAAAACTCAAACATAGGTTTGGCAATAAAAGTAAACCAACCATATTCTACAACTGCTTGAAGACGTGGATCTATGCTTTTTAAGATTATATGTTCTTTAGATCCTATATAAGCACCTGCATTAAATTCATTTAAACTAGAAACAAAAATCAAAGGATTTTCTTTTTCATCTTTACTTATAATAACATTAAAAGGCTTATCGAAATTATAAAAGAAAGTAGCATAGTATCTATCAAAAGCTGAGGCAATAAAAGCATTTTTGATATTTTCATCTTTATCTACTTTTTCATCTTCAAAAGTATGGATACTTTCTTTATCATCCATAACCAAAGCACCATGAACAGTATAAGAATCAAGTGCGATATCAGGACGATAACCTGGAGTGATAAAATAATGCGTATCTTTGCTTAATTTTACTTTTATATCATAATTTCCTTTAGGATAAAAGGTAAGAATTTTCTCTACAAGTAAATTCGATAATTTTTGTTTTAAATGGATAGTATAGCTTGCATTTTCATCAATAAATATATCTTTTTCGTCACTTTGATAATGCGTATTAAATGCTTCTTGATTAATACTAGTATCGCTAAAACGTATTTCTAAAGGATAAAAAGGGGCTTGACTTGAAATGAGATTGATAAATTCACCTTTTTCATCTTGATATTTTTTGTCTTTAAGATAAAAATTGACAATACGACCCAAAGAATCAATTTGAGCTTGAAAATGTTGACTTTGAATATTTACTATAATGTTTTTTGTGGTCATATTTTTTGTAGTCATAGGACTTTGAATATCTTTTTGCACTGGGGCATTGATAGATTTAGAAGCATTTTGTGTTTGATTTTGTTCTGTTTGTATAGGAAGTTTTGGTATAAAAAAATAATCATACACAATAAAAAATAAAAACGAAATCACAACTGCTAAAAGTATGCGTTTTTGCTGAAAAATATTATTTGAATTATTCACTGATTTGTCCTTTTAAAGATAATTTTTATAAGGTAAAAATTGTTATGTTTATAAGGTATATATAAAAAACAAAGTTGCTTTTGTGCTAAAAATATGGGTTTAAAACACAAATTTTTAAAATCAAAATTTTTAGAGATCTTAGGATAATCAAATCCACCTTTAAAAAAAGGGTTGCATTTTAGAATTCTTAAAAAAGTAAAAATAAAAGCTAGAATAAAATTCTTTTTTTGAAACTGCCAAAATGCATATTCAGAGCAACTAGGGTAATATCTGCAAGTAGTAGGTTTTAAAGGACTGAGAAATTTTTGATAAAAACGGAGCAATTTTAGGCATATTATTTGAAACATTTTAGTTTTTTTAATCCCCATTTTAGATTTTTTTCTAACCTGGAAAAGGAAAGTTGAGTGATTTCATTTTTAGCAACAAAAATATATTTACCGCTTTGAAGATAATTTTCAAATCTAAAAAATAAAGATCTTAAAATTCGTTTTGAACGATTTCTAACCACTGCTTTTCCAACTTTTTTACTAGCAACAACTGCTATTTTTTTTTCACAACTACTCAGATAAAAAATGGCTATACCTTCACAATGCCATTTTTTACCTATTTTATATACAGATAAAAATTCTTCATTTGTGCTCAATTTATCAAAATTTTTCACACAGCAAGTCTTTTTCTGCCCTTAGCGCGTCTTGCATTGATGATTTTACGACCATTTTTAGTTTTCATACGCATACGAAAACCATGAGTACGTTTTCTTGGGGTGCCATGTGGCTGATAAGTTCTTTTCATATGATTTTTCCTTAAAAAAGTTATAAAATAGTCTTATATTTTATCTTAATCTTACTTATAAATTGCTTTTAATTAAGAGTAATTTTTAAATTCTTTTGATAAATTTTTATTAATTATTTTTTTAATAAGGTTAAAAATGTCAAAATTGAAAATCACTCATTTAAAACAAGAAGATTTAGATATTTTAGAAGCAATGATAATAGAATTTGCAAAATATGAAAATATGTTAAATGATCTTAAATGTACCAAAGAAAAACTACAACAAATTCTAAACAATGAACACATTTGTGCTTTTTTACTCAAAGAAGATGAAAAAACTATAGGCTATATGATTTATTTTTACACTTTTTCTTCTTTTTTAGGGAGTCGCGGAATATATCTTGAAGATATTTATATACGAGAAAATTTTCGTAAAAAAGGATATGGGCGTCAAGTCTTTAAATTTTTAGGAGAGCTTTGCAAAAAAGAAAAGCTAGCAAGACTTGATTGGGTTTGTTTAAATGAAAATATTTTAGGTATTAATTTTTATGAAAGCTTAAAAGCAGAACATCTTAAACAATGGAGAAATTATCGTCTTAGTGGAAAAAATTTAGCAAAACTGTGTGATTTATGTTAAGAAGTCTTTATTATCTAAAAGCTATGGGATTTGATTTTGTTAATACCTATACTAATTACCGCGGTCAAGTACACAATTTTGAAGAATTAAAAAAAAATATCCAAACTTGCACCCTATGCCACTTTTCTAAAACAAGGAAATTTAGCCTTATAGAACAAAAAATGAAAAAAGTTAAATTATTAATTGTTGATACTCATAGTCAAAAAAGCGAAAATGAAAGTGGAATATTGCTTGATTCAAAAAAAGGAGAAAAATTAAAATACTATATACATAAAAATTTAGGACTTAGCAATGAAGATTTTTATTTTTCTTATCTTTTTAAGTGCTTTTCTAATGGAAAATTTGATGATTTTTCGCTACAATCTTGTTTACCTTTTTTTTGGAATGAATTAAAACTGATTCAACCTTCTTTTTTACTTTGTTTAGGTGAATATGCCTTTAAAAGCTTAGGATTTAAAGATTTTGATATTTTAAGAGGTGAAATTTTTACATATAAGAATTTTTTTATTATGCCAAGTTATGAGTTAAATTTTATAGAAAAAAACCCAAGTTATGAAAAAATATTTATACAAGATTTAAATAAAATTAAAGGATTTTTATGAAAAAGATAATATTAATACTTTTGCTATCTTTTTGTTTTATTTTTGCAAAAGAACAAAAATTGCTAGACATAAAACCTGCGCAAAATTTTTATCCCAAATTAAACACTAAAGAATGTAATATTAATTGTTTATTTGACCTTTTAGAGTCAAGATTATATCTTAGTTTTTTAAGTGAATTTACAGAACAAAATAATCAATTTTTATCCAATATTTATATAAAATTGTTAAATTCCATCACAGATTTTGAAAAAAATATACAAAAAATCACTTCAGTTAAACTTGCTATTATCATTCCTGAAAAAACAATAAAAAGCTATTCTAATACTATAATTAATTCAAGCATTGCCTATCTTTTAAGACAAAAAGCAGAAATCAAGGTAAAAGTTTTTCTTATCGGTACAGAAAATAGCACTTTAATTCAATCAGCTCTTGAGCAAGCTCAAAATCAAGGATATAAATATGCTATAGCTGGATTTACTTTAAAAGGTGTTAATGAATTAAAGAATTATTCAGGAAATATGAAAATCTTTATACCGACAATACACAAAAACAATACTTCAATTTCTAATGAAAATATTATTTTTGGAAGTATAGATTATGACGCACAAATCGCAAGGCTTTTAAATCAAGCTAATGATAATATTGCAATATTTGGTGATGGTTCTACCTTATCAAACAACTTAAATGCAAGAGTACTTAGCCAAAGTACTCAAGCTAAAATTTATACTTTAGAAGGAGAAAAATTTGATTTTAACAAACTCTTAAAATCACAAGGGGGACTTAATAATACTTCTATATTTTTTAACACTCCTTTAATTAAAACAGCTTTAATTAGCTCACAATTAAGAATTTATGATATTTATCCTTATGTGCTTTTATCAACTCAAATCAACTATAATCCAACATTTTTAAGCCTTACTCAAGAAGGAGATAGAAATAATTTTATCCTTGCTAATTCAATCTATAATCATGATGATAATTTAAGCTATCTTAATGAAATTTTTAATCAAAATATCAATTATAATTGGATAGCTTATGCAAGTAGTATTGGAGTTGATTATTTTTATACTGAATTTTTAAACAAAAAAAGCGATAGCTTATTTGATGAAAAAATCAAAAATTCTCAAGTAGAATATAAAGTACGTCTTATGCGAGGAAAACAAGCAAGTTTTGAAGAATTAAAATAATTCTTCAAATACTTTTTTTAAACTTAAATCCATTTTGATTAATTTACCCTTGTTTATATAAGCAAGGGTTGAAACCATGGTAAAAAGCAAATCTTTATCTTTATAGATTTCTTGAAAAAATTCTACAGATACATGTTTAATTTTTAAAATTTTATTTTTTACTTCTATGATATCGCCTAATTTAGCTGATTTTATAAAATTACAATTTGCTTTAGTAAGTAAAAAATGCCCCTTAGTTGTATCAAAAATATCTATTTTTTTAACAAAGAAAAATTCACTTCTTGCTCTTTCACAAAATTTTAAATAATTACTATGATAAACCACACCACCTGCATCTGTATCTTCATAATAAATACGTATTTTCATGTTAAACTTCCTTAACTTAATTAAAAATAGTTATAATCTCATTTATTTTTAAATACTTTTATTTTTTAATATTTTAGCAAATTGACATATTAAAAAGCTAAATAATTTTACATCTTATATAATATTTCATTATATTATGGCATATCTTTAACTTTACTTTGCTATTATTAAGTAGTTTGGCTAAATTTATAACAATAAATTAGCAAATTAAAAACCTAATTCTTTTTAAGCACCATGAAAAAATCAAGATTTTAACAATAAAAAATCTATACAAATAAAATTATTTGAATTTTAAAAGTATTTTATTTACCAAAGGTCTGCACAAAATTCAAAAGACTACAACAATACACTTATACAAAATTTACACTATATGCTGTAATTTTATACTCAATACTTGATTTTATTGTTTCATTTTTAATGTTATAATTTAAACTAAAAAAGCAAATCTTAAGGAATAATATGCAAAAAAATTTGCTCGAAAAACAATTTATAAACCACCCCTTATATTCTAAAATTCAAAAATTAAAAAAATATCATTTTTCCTCTGAATTATCCTTAGAAGAAAGCGTTATTTTAAATACAAATTTTCAAGATAAAGATGAAATTTTAAGCTTAGCTAAAGAACTTAAACCTTGGAGAAAAGGACCTTTTAAAATAGATCAACTTTTTATTGATACTGAATGGCAAAGTTTTATTAAATTTAATATTCTTAAACCCTTTATGCATGAAATTTCTCAAAAATGTGTTGCAGATATTGGTTGTAATAATGGCTATTATATGTTTAAAATGTTAGAATTTCATCCTGCAAAAATCATAGGTTTTGATCCTTGCATTAAATACCGCTTACAATTTGAATTTATCAATGCCCTAGCTAAAACACCTATACAATATGAGCTTTTAGGAGTTGAAGATCTACCACACTATGGATTTAAATTTGATGTTATTTTTTGCCTTGGTGTGATTTATCACAGGAGTGATCCGGTTAAAATGCTAAAAGACTTAAAAGCAGGACTTAAAAAAAATGGTACAGTTTTTTTAGACACTATGTATATAGAAGATGAAAAAGATATTGCTCTTGTACCCAATAAAACTTATTCTAGAATTTCAAATATTTATTTTGTACCTAGTATTAGTGCTTTAAAAAATTGGTGTGAGAAAGCAGGATTTAAAGAATTTGAAGTTTTAGCTACTAAAACAACAGATGAAAACGAACAAAGAAAAACACAATGGATAGATTCTTTTTCTTTGCAAGACTTTTTAGATCCAAAAAATAAAAATCTAACCATTGAAGGTTATGAGGCACCAAAACGAGTTTATGTGCGTATAAAAATATAAATTTTTTTCTCTTCATGTCGATTTAATGCATGAAATATTTTAAAAAGCAAATAAAGGTTTAATATGGCAAAACAAGATAATTTTGAAAAATACACCCAACTTGAAGAATACGCATCTGTAGAAGATATATCACGAATCAAAACAGAATTATTAACTTGCCCTGAATTAAATACTTCTTTTGCAGGAACTATTATAAAACTTGGTAAAAACTATGCTAAATCAGTTTTTATCACCACAAGAGAAATGGTAGTAGATGATCAAGGGTTGATTTTTGATGCTTTTGTTTTTGCTGCAGCAAATTATGTCGCTCAAGCCTCTATCAACAAAGAATTTTCAGTTGTTCTTGGTTCAAAATGCTTTTTTTATGCCCCTTTAAAATTAGGTGATGTTTTAGAACTTGAAGCTAAAGCGCTTTTTGATGAAACTTCTAAAAAAAGAGATATAAAAGTTGTTGGACATGTTAAGGAAATTAAAATGTTTGAAGGAACTGTTCAAATAGTACATACAGATGAGCATATATTTAAATTAAAACGCCCTCCTCTTAATACTCCTAAAACCCAAACTCCTGAACAAGATTCTAAAGTAAATAATCCAGAAGCTTTAGCAGCTGCATTAATGGCTTCACTAGGAGAAAAATAAATCAAGGAGTCATTTTAATATCTACCCAATTTTTTGGACAATCTTTATAATAAGTCCCGCTTGCATCATAATACTCTTTACAATCATCATAAAAACGGTTTGAAACGCCTCTTTCATTTATAAAACATCCAGAAAATACAAAGAGTAATAAAGCTAAAATACATTTTTTCATATTTCCCCTTAAAATTTATTGTGCTTGCGCCATTTATAAGGTTCTATAGGATTTTTTTGCTTCCAAAGCCCTAGACGATTTTTTTTGGCATATTCTTGTTCTTTAATATAAAAACCACTATAATAAACATCAGCCCAAGCATAACCTTGACTTACTAAAAATTGATTTACATCTTTATCATTAAGTTTAACAATAGCTACAATTCTATCATAAATATCTTTATTTTTATAAATAATTTTAACTTGTTTGCCTTTTACAATTTTATTTAGAGCCTCTCTTGCTTGATTGCCAAAATTTTGCTTAAGCTCAGGAGCATCTATACCAAAAAGTCTGACTCTAAAAATTTTATTATCCTGTTTAACTTCTATAGTATCTCCATCAATCACTTTTAAAACTTTTGCTTCAAAACTACTTGTTTGAATCATAAAATTTTGAATAAAAAGCATTACAAGAATAAAAATCAAAATAGAAAAAAATTTCTTAGGATCGCTGAGTATTTTTCTCAAATTTAACAATTTTTTATAATTTATTCTCATTTTTTAGCTATCTCACCCTCAAGTTTTTAAAAATATGTCATAATTTTACCAAAACAAAGGAGATAGAATGCAAAATGTAATAGAAAATTTTAAACAATTGTGTCAAATTCCTCATTGTAGTTATGAAACCAAACAAATGCAAGAATTTTTAAGCTCCTATGCTCAAGATAAAGGTTTTAAAGTCAATATTGACAAAGCAGGAAACATTCATGCTATAAAAGGAAAACCTCATATTTGCTTACAAAGCCATTATGATATGGTTTGTATGGGAAATGCACCCAAATTAGAAGTATATGAAGAAAATGGCTTTTTAAAAGCTAAAGACTCTAGCCTTGGGGCAGATAATGGCATAGGTATTGCTATCATGATGAGTGCTATGGATACATTTAAAGATCTTGAATGTCTTTTTACTAATGATGAAGAAGTAGGACTTATAGGTGTTAATCTACTTGAACACCATTTAGAATCTCAAATGCTTTTAAACTTAGATCATGAAAATGATAATGAAGTTATGATAGGTTGTGCAGGAGGGGTTGATATCAAAGCAAATTTAAATTTTGATACTAGTAAAAGAAAGGGTAAAATTTATGAACTTCAAGCATTAAATTTTAAAGGGGGGCATTCAGGTATTAATATCATAAGCAATAATAAAAATTCCATTAAAGAAATGGCTAAATTTATTAAAGAAAATGATGGAGAAATTATCTCTTTTAATGGAGGAGAAAGGATAAATTCCATACCAAAACATGCTCAAGCCTTAGTATATTTTAAAAATGAAGTACAAAGCAGCAAATATATAAAATGCACATTTAAAGAAGAAGGTGAATTTGAAATTTGTAATCAAAGTACAAAAATTTTAGATACTATAAATGCTTTTTCTCATGGGGTGCGTGCTTATGATGAAAAATTAAATATAGTACAAACTAGCATTAATCTAGCTACATTAAAAATGTATGATAAGCAAATTGAGTTGACGCTTTTTGCAAGATCAAATGTACTTGATGATTTAAAACAAATAGAATTTGAAAGTTTAGAATTTTTTAAAGCTTTTGGTTATGAAGTGAAAAGTTTTAATTTTTACCCACCTTGGGAAGGTGAAATCAATGAACTAAGCACTAAAGTCCTTAAAGTTCTTAAAAAATTTTCACCTCAAGCTAAAATTTCAGCTATTCACGCAGGGCTTGAATGTGGAATTTTGGAGAAAAAACAAAAACTTTTATGTGCCTCTATAGGACCAAATATATATAATCCCCACTCAACTGATGAACGTTGTGAGATTAATTCAATACAAAAAATATCTCAAGTTGTTTTTGAAGTTTTAAAAGACAAAGCTTAACCCTTTTACCCGGCTTCTTGCAAAGTATTTTAATAAAAATACACTCAGCAAGGAGCAAAACCCTACTATAAAAATATAAATACCAAAGTATTCTTTATAAGAAAAATTGACTATAAAAGGGGTTAAAAAACCTAAAATAGCATAAGAAATATTATAAGCAAAACTAAGTCCACTAAATTTTAACTCACTTGTAAAAATTTGTGTCATGAAAATAGGAGCAAAAGCAACAATACCTTGCATAAAACAAGCCAACAAAAAATACAATAAAAAATTTTCATCATAAAAACTAAACAGTATGCCAAAAACTATAAAAGCTAAACTAAAAAAAGAACAAATTTTATAACTTCCCCATTGACTAGCTAACACTCCTTGCAATAAAGATCCTATAATAAGAGCTAAAATAGCAAAATTTTGTATCCATAAAGCAGAAGTTTTACTCATAACTAAAAGATCTTGAAAATACTTTGGCAAAATCATCAAAGTTGCTACACCGCTTGTTAAAACCACAGTCATTAAAAAACAAATAAACATATTCATTTTATGAGTTTTTAAAGCTTGAAGTAATGGAAAAGCTAAAATTTTATTTTCCTTTTGAATTTTAATAAATTCTGGGGTTTCGCTTAATTTATTTCTTAAAAACAAGGATAAAACTCCAAAAAAACCTCCTATGATAAAAGGTATTCTCCAAGCATACTCTTCTACTTCTTGTATACTAAAATAAGATCTAATTATCAAAGTAGCAAGAGAACCTAATAATAAACCTATGGTTAAAGTTGCTGAAATAAAACTAAGAGCCAAAGGGATTTGACGTCCTTTAACAAATTCACTCACATAAATCCACGCTCCACTCACTTCAGCTCCCACAGCCAAACCTTGCAAAATACGAACAAAAAATAAAACAAAAGTAGCAAAAATATGTATTGTTTCATAACTTGGTAAAAAAGCTAAAATAAAACTTGGCAAAACCATTAAAAACATAGATAAGTAAAAAATATTTTTACGTCCATATCTGTCTGCAAAATGCGCCATAACAATAGCACCAAAAGGACGTGCCAAATAAGCAGCTCCAAAAGCTATATATACATTTATTTGCGTCCAAAAAGTATCATGAGGTGGAAAAAACACCTTAGCAAAAACATCCAAAAAAAAGGCAAAAAGAACAAAATCATAAAATTCTAAAATTCCGCCCAAAGAAGCATAAAGAATATTTTTGTATTTTTTTTGCATACTTTATCCTAAGGTTAAAAAGGATTACCCTTTTTAACCTTATTCTTTAATAATAATATCATAAGCTTTAACATCATCACCAAAATAATTTTTCAAAGTTTCATCATAAGCTTTATCAAAAAAATTTTCTTTATTTAATTTAAGTATTAAATGATCAATAAATTCTTTAAGTTCTTTATCACCTTTTTTTACAGCAGGGGCAATAAAGTCTTTATTACCTAATTCTTTAATAGCCATTTTAAAATCAGGATGCTCTTTTACCCAAGCAAAAAGCAAGGTATTATCATGACTTAAAGCATCTCCTCTTGCATCCATTAAAGCAGCAAAAGTTTCAGTATTTTGATCATATTTTAAAGTTTTTATATCAGGATAATTTTGCGTAAAATACGCATCAGCTGTTGTGCCTTTGTTTAATAATAAAGTTTTATCTTTTAATTCTTCTATACTTGTAATATCGCTATGTTTTGGTACAACTACACCTAAAGCAACTTTCATATAAGGCAAACAAAAATCTACTTGCTCAGCTCTTTGAGGAGTTTGAGTAAAATTAGCTAAGATTATATCTACTTTATTTGATTTTAAAAACTCTACCCTATTTGCTGCTTCAACAAGGACAAATTGTACTTTATTTTCATCTCCAAAAAGTTCTTTTGCTATACGTTTAGCTAAATAAATATCATAACCTTGATTAAGACCTTTTTCATCGACATAGCCAAAAGGTGGTTTATCTCCAAATACTCCAATTTTAACTATACCATTTTGTTTAATATTCTCTAGAGAATTCAGTTTTTTAGAATCAGAATTTCCCCCACAAGCAATTAAAATTCCGGCTATAAAAGTTAATACAATACTAAAAAATATTTTCTTCATGATTTATTCCTTTATTTTAAATTACAAAAACTATTATACTAATAAATTACCAATAAAATTTTCTCTATATTAAATAAAAAACATTATTTACAATATCAACTTAATTCATTTTACTATAATATCAATTTTTAAATAAAAACTGATATAATTTTTGTTTTTAAAGGAGTATTAATTGATGAAAAAAAACATTATATTATTGATTTGTTTTGCTATTTTATTTTCAGCTTGCGAGAATTCCATCAATAAAACTACAGTTGAAAAATACCAAACTCAACTCAATAAAAATTTAGCTGAAAAACTTTTAAATATTTCTCAAAATCCTCAAATTAAAATTCAATTGTCTGATTTTTCATGCAAAGCAAATGAAGATTTTATCGAATGTATAAGTCCTGATTTTAAAATACTTATAAAAAATAATAATCATTATGAAGAATTATTTAAGGTAAAAAACCTCCATCTTCAAACTAATGAAATTTACAAAGAACAAAATAATAAATTAATAAATATTAAACAATATTATGAATATTTTTTCAATAAACAAAAAAATATCCAAACAAAATTAAGTTTTGAAAATTTTCAACTTGGTGCAAAATTGATTGATGATATTAATGCAATTTTATGGCAAAAAGATCCAAAAATCAATTCTTTTATTGAAAAATTAACTTCAGATTCTTACACACTTTCATTTGAAAATCAAATCAAAAAAAGAGAAAATGATTATTTAGATAATCTTAAAATAATATTGAATAATACAAGATTTAATTTAAATATTGCTTTAAATATCAATTTAAAAAAAGATTTGCTTAATTACCTTGAATCTAAAGGCATCCAATTTAATACTCAAACTTTAACTATGGATCAAAAAGCTATAAATGAATTTTTTAAAGCAAATCACTTAGAAAAGGATAATATACAACAATATATCGTTTTAAACGATTTTAAAATCAATGCCAAGCTTCAAACACAAGGGATTTTTAGTCATCTTATAAAAACAAGTAAAGAAAATTTACAAAATTTAAGAATGCAAAGTCAATACGAAGAACAAGCCCTTATTTTAGATAAAATTTTAAATATTTTAAATGATATTAGTAAAGATGATGAATATAAATTTTATCTTGACTTGAAATTTAAAAATATAGCTCTTAGTGATTATAATTTAGAAACCATTAATAGCATAGAAAAATTAAGCATCAATAATCAAGATTTAACAGAACTTTTAAAAAGCGTATTGCCATTTTTGATGTTTTCTACTTTATTTCATGATGTTCAATTTTAACAAAAATTCTATTAAGCCTAATTTTATGAGCTTTTAGCTATCTTGTTTTTAAAAATTAAAAAGGATAAATTTTGAATATATTATTTTCTCCTAGTGAAAACAAAAATGATAATTGTAATGAAAAAGCTATTCATAAAAATTCTTTTATATTTAAAGAATTATTTGATTTTAGAATGCAAGCTTTAAAAAAATATGAAGATCATATCAAAGAAGCTAGTTTAGAAGATTTACAAGAACTCTTTGGTATTAAAAATGAAAAAGAAATACTCAAATTCAAACAAAATTTAAAAACCGCACCTACACAAAAAGCTATTACACTTTATAATGGAGTAAGTTATGAGTATTTAAATTTTAAAACCTTAGATCAAAAAAGTCAAAATTACATTTTAAACAATACTCTTATTTTTTCAAATCTTTTTGGGGTAGTAAAAGCAAGTGATCATTTGCCTTTTTATAAATATAAACAAGGAGTTAAACTTAAAAATTTTGCTATAGAAAAATTTTATAAAGAACATTTTAGCAAAAACTTAGATGAGTATTTAAAAGACAAAGAATTATTAGATTTAAGGGCTGAATTTTATAATAAATTTTATACTCCAAAACAAAAATTTAGTACTTATAAATTCATAAAAAAAGGTAAAGTAGTAAGCCATTTTGCTAAAGCCTATAGAGGAATTTTACTAGCCATTAGTGCAAAAATTCAAGCTAAAAATAATCAAGAACTCTTAAAAAATCTTCCTTCAAACTTAAAACTTAAAGAAATTCAAATTAAAGGTTTAAAAGAAGAATTTATACTTGAAATTTTAGATTGATTTTTATTATTGAAGATATTTTAAAACCAATTTTGCATAATAACTTGCTGCTCTAGCTAAAAGATCATCATTAAATACATAATTAGAACTATGCAAATAAATATTATTTTCATTTTCTAAAAAAGCATAAGCGCATTTTTTTATTTCACAAAAAAAGCCAAAATCTTCACTTGCCATTAAAGGGCGATGATTAAATTCACAGTTTTCTTCACCAAATATTTCTTTTGCTACTTCCCATGCTAAATCTACTGCTTGATCATTATTTATAGTTACTGGTGCTCCAATACTTTTATTGATGTTAATTTCTACTGCATTAGCTTGTGCTATTCCTTGACAAATTTGATAAATTCTTTCTTTAGTTAATTTTCTAGTTTCATTATCTAGTGTTCTAACACTCATTTTAATTGTTGCACAATCAGGAATGATATTAAAAGCATGACCTGCATTAAAAGCACCTATACTAACAACTGCTGAATTTTGAGGATCCACATTTCTAGAAACTATACTTTGTAAGGCTAAAACAAGTAAAGAACCTATATATATAGGATCTTTTGCTTTTTCTGGAGCACTTCCATGCCCACCTTTTCCAATGATTGTAATATCATAATCATCACAAGATGCCATCATAGCGCCTTTTTTAAGATAAAATTTTTTATTACTACCAAAGGGCATATTATGCCATCCAAAAATATAATCGCTATCAAATTTTTCAAATAAACCATCTTCAATCATTGCATTAGCTCCACCTAAACCTTCTAAACCCTCTTCAGCAGGTTGAAAATAAAGATTTAAAGTACCATTAAAATCTTGACTTGATAAAAATTTAGCAGCAAGCAAAAGAGAGGCAGTATGTCCATCATGACCACAAGCATGCATGATATTATCTTTTTTACTTTTATAAGCTAAATGAGTGCATTCTTGCATAGGTAAAGCATCCATATCTGCACGTAAAGCTATTTTTTTATTACTATTACCCTTTTTTAAAACACCAACTACTCCTGTTTTTCCTATTTTTTCATACACCTCATAGCCAAATTCTTTTAGTTTTTGTGCTACTAGTTTTGCAGTATGAAATTCATTAAAACCTAGCTCAGGATTTTCATGAATTTGATGCCTAATTTTTTTAAATTCATCTTGTAATTGTACTATTTGAGGTATTAAATTCATTCATTACTCCTTTAATCATTTTAAAAATATATTATCGTATTTAAAATATAAAAAAATTCATAAAAATAAATTTTAATTATAAAAATACTTATGGGTTTAAAACAATTAAATTTCTTATATAATTTTTAATTTATCATTTTTATATAGCTTTTTGTTACTTTTTGAAATTTTAATTAAGATTAAAAGCAAGAAAAAATTAAAATATGAAATAAAAAAATGTATAAAAGATTTTTGAAGCTTTTACATGGTAGTATTAAAAAAACTTATGTTTTATATAAAAAGGAAAAGTATGGAATTTTTATTATTTGTTTTTTTAATTATTATATTTTTATTTATAGTGTTTATTATCGTTATGCGTTATGAAAAAAAGATTAAATTACTAAATCAAAATATACAAAATATTAAAGAAAAAATCATAGAACTTAAAGAAATTACCCAAAAAAATCGATCCTTAATTGAAAAAAATCGATCTAATTTAGAAAATATAATAAAACCATAAAATTATTTTAAGTAGTGAAAATTTACAATATTTCACTGCTTAAAATAGATTGATTTTATTCTAAAGCTTTAGCTATTAATTCCAATGGACTATAAAAAACAACCTTACTAGAATTTTGCTCCAAGGCATTTGAAATTTGCATTCTGCAAGCAGAACATTCAGCACTAACAACACAAGCATTACTTTGATCTATCATCTTAGCTTTTTTTAAACCTACACTTAAAGCTTGTTCATAATAATTTGTTTGCATACTTACTCCGCCAAAACCACAACAAGCATTTGAATTACTCATTTCAACAAAATGATAATTAGTTTTTAAAAAATCTCTTGGTTCTTTAAAAATTGCTTGCATTTTTCTTGCATGACAAGGATCATGATAAGTCACACTATAGTTAAATTTAGTTTTGGTCTTCAAAATTTCTTTTAAAGAGCTAAAATGATAAAAATATTCGCTAGCCATATAAATTTTAGATGAAATATTTTTTGCACGTTTTGCCCATTCTGGTTCATTTCTCATATGAAAAAAATGTTCATAATCTATTTTTAACATTGCCGAACAAGTAGCTTCAGGCACTATAATAAAATCTAATTTTTTTAATTTTTTTTCAAAATATTCTATATTTTTCTTAGCTAAAATTTCAACACTTTCAAAATCACCTGTAAAAAATTGAGGAGCACCACAACACATTTGCTGCTTCATTAAATCTACATTGATCTTAAGTTCTTTAGCAATTTTAAGCACAGAATTTGCTGTATCAATATAAAAATAATTAGCCAGGCAACCTACAAAAAAACCTATAGTTTTATCTCCTTTATTATCAATAAAATCAGGATGAGAATTTAAAAAGCTCCTCTTATTAAAGCTTGTAAGCAATCTTCCTTTTTTAATAAAAGGCATAGAAAATCTAGCCTTCATGCCCGAACTTTTATCCATATCTTGAATTTTAAAAGCGCAACTTTGAAACACATAGCCTAATCTTGCCAATAAATCTAAAATTTTACGCTTTCTTAGAAGAAAAAAAATAAATCTTTTATACCAAGCTATACCAAATTTTTTAGCAATATCATAACGCACTTCTTCTATAGCACTATCTACTCTTAACTTACTAGGACATACTTCAACACAATTAGTACATAAAAAACAAGACTCAAAGACTTTTTTAGCTTCTTTATTAAGTTCTAGTTTTTCCTCTTTATAAGCGCTTAAAAGATCTAAAAAACCTCTTGGACTCGTACTTTCATCAGGATTTATATCATGTATAGTACAAACAGGTATACATTTTCCACATTTTACACAAGCATCACTAATTTGACTGAGTTTCATTATTTACACCGTCTTTGAAAAAACTTTTTTATTTTCACTAATATTTTTCATATAAGCATCAAAACACATTACAATATTGCGTATAAGCAAAACCCCTGTTTCATTGATTTTTATAAAATCATCATTTAAAGATAAAAAATCTTTATACTCTTCTAAAGCTTTTATATCTTCTTTAAAATATGTTTTAAAATCAATACAAAAGTCTTTTTCTATTTGTTTAATATTAAGCTGAAAATTTGCCATTAAACTCATAATTACTGCTTTTCTTATTTCATCATCTTTATTTAATTTTACCCCTTTTTCAAAAGGTAATTTCTTGTTATCAATAGCTAATTCATAGTTTGACATATCTTTAAAATTTTGTGCATAGTGTTTTTCACCCTCTCCTATACTAGTAAGCCCTATTCCTATTAAATCTGCTCCACCTTTAGTCGTATAACCTTGAAAATTTCTATGTAAAGTACCATTTTTTAAAGCTTTAAAAAGATCATCATTTTTTTTAGCAAAATGATCCATACCTATCATTTCATAATTATTTTTACTCAAAAATTTTTCACAAAATTCTAAAATTTGAAGTTTTATATCAGGACTTGGCAAAGTATTTTCATCAAATTTTCTCATATTTTTTTTCAGCCACGGTACATGAGCATAATTAAAAATTGCTAAACGATCAGGGTCTAAAAGCAATGTTTTTTCTAAAGTTTGAGTAAAACTTTCTAAAGTTTGAAAAGGTAAACCATAAATTAAATCCATATTTATAGATTTAACACCTTTATTTCTTACAAGATTTAAAGCATTTTGCGTTAATTCAAAAGATTGAATACGATGAATTTCTTTTTGCACCTTTGCATCAAAATCTTGCACACCAAAACTTATACGATTAAAACCATGTTTTATTAAAACTTCAGCTTGTTCTTCATTTAAAAAACGCGGATCAATTTCACAACTAATCTCAGCATCTTTAGAAAAATGAATAAAAATGGATTTAATTTTTAAGATTAAACTTTCAAGTTGTTTAGCGCTAAAAAAAGTTGGCGTTCCACCACCAAAATGCATTTGGACCACATTACGCTTAAGATCTAAAATAGAACCTAAAATATCAAGTTCTTTAAAAAGATAAGTCAAATATCTTTGCTTGCTTTCTTCTTTAGATGTATAAATTACATTGCAACCACAAAAATAACATGCACTTCTACAAAAAGGCAAATGAAAATATAAAGACAAATCACGTTTTTGATTTTTTAAAATTTCTATATATTCTTCATATTTAAAATTAGTATTAAATTCCACTGCTGTAGGGTAAGAAGTATAGCGTGGTCCTATTTTAGAGTATTTAACAAAAGCCCTATAATCTCTCATTTTGATTAACCTTTTGTATCATTGCTTGCATATCTACAAATAAATTAGGGTGTTCTTTTTTTATCTTTGAAACTAATTTTTCAAGATCAATGCTTACTTCCATAGTTCCATTTTGTGCTTTTTGCTTGATTTCATCCATAGCAACTATCCAAACATCATTAAAATCAACAGGAATTTGTTGATAAATTGCCTTTTCTAAACGCAATTCAAAATTTTCTTTTTGACTTTGTTTTAAATTTTCAAGCATATTTCTAAGACTTTGCAAAGAAACTAAAGTATGAATTTCATTATTTTCATCTATAATAAACCAAGGCTCTGGAGCATCAAAACTACCATTTTTAAGAACTAAGCATTTTTCATTTTCTTTTTCGCTTTGTTTCATTTGAAGAATCGTTTTATCTTCTTTTTTTATACCTAAATTTTGACTAAATTCATCAATACGTTTTAAGCAAATATTATATTTTTCTAGTTCTTTCATTGTTTTCCTTTCTGATCCAAAAAATAAAGCAAAGCTTTTGCTATATAAAGACGATTTCTTGCCTCTTGAAAAATTACTTGAGCATGCTTTTCAAAAATTATCTCACTTACTTCATAACCCCTATAAGCTGGCAAACAATGAAGTAAAATTGCATCTTTATTGGCTGCACTCATAGCTTTTTCATCAATAATAAAGCCATCAAAATCTTTTATTTTAGATTGTTTTTGGTTTTCTTCTCCCATAGAAATCCAAGTATCTGTAATCACCACATCCTTATCTTGCAAAACTTCAAATTTATCATGACTTAAAGAAATTTTTGCTCCTGAAATTTTAGCTTGTTGTTTAACAAATTCCCAAATTTCATCATTAATTTTATAATTTTTAGGTATAGCTACACCAAGTTCATAGCCTAAAATTGCTGATGCTATAAGCCAAGAATTACACATATTATTACTATCACCTATAAAAGCTATTTTTGCTACTGCATTATTTAATTTATTATATTCTTTAATAGTAAGCAAATCTGCTAAAACTTGAGTTGGATGATAAAGTTCACTTAAGGCATTAATTACAGGAGTATTAGAATATTTTGCAAATTCTAATAAAGTTTCATGTTTATGCACCCTAAGTAAAATAAAATCTACCATAGAATCCATCACCCTAGCTGTATCTTTTATAGGTTCTGCACGGCTTAATTGCAAATCATTAGCATTTAAAAATAAAGCTTTTCCGCCAAGCTGCGTAATAGCAAGTTCAAAAGCCAATCTGGTTCTTGTTGATTTTTTTTCAAAAATCATAGCTAAAGTTTTATCTTGTAAAAGTTTTTGAGGATGTTTTTTAATTTCATCAGCATGTTTTACAAGATCTACAATTTCTTCTTTAGAAAAGTCTCTTAAAGTTAAAAAATGCTTCATTCTTGCCCTTTTAATATCTTAGCCATTTCTTTAGCATGGTAACTAATAATAAGTCTTGCTCCTGCTCTTTTAAAAGCCATCATAGTCTCAAAAAGTACTTTTTCATAATCAATCACCCCTGCTTTTTGAGCAGCTTTTAACATAGCATATTCCCCGCTTACATTATAAACACATAAAGGTAAATTAGAATGCAATGAAAGTTCTTTTACCACATCAAGGTAAGCCAAAGCAGGTTTTACCATTAAAATATCTGCTCCTTGCATTTGATCTTCTAAACTCTCTTCTAAAGCTTCTTTAGCATTTGAAAAATCCATTTGATAGCTTTTTCTATCACCATAACTTGGAGTTGATTCTGCTATATCTCTAAAAGGACCATAATAACTTGAAGCAAATTTACTTGAATAACTCATTATAGGCAAATTCTCATAGCCTTGTGTATCTAAAGTTTTACGTAAAGCTTGTACAATACCATCCATCATACCACTAGGAGCTATCATATCTACGCCTGCTTTAGCATGAACTAAAGCTTGTTTAGATGAAAGTTCTAAAGTAGCATCATTATCCACACTTTTTGTTTTAATATCAATAATTCCACAATGACCATGATCGGTATATTCACAAAAACAAAGATCGCTAATAACAAAAAGTTCAGGAAAATGCTTTTTAATCTCTCTTATACTTCTTGCAATAAGACCTTCATGATCTAAAGCATCACTTCCACAACTATCTTTTTTATCTGGTTCAAGAACCCCAAAAAGTATAATAGCTTTAATACCCAAATCACATATATTTTTACATTCTTTTAAAATTTCATCTAAACTCATTTGAAAAACATCGGGCATAGAAGGAATTTCTTTTTTTATACCTATTCCATTAACAACAAAGAGTGGATAAATAAAGTCATTTATATTTAAAAAATTTTCTCTTAGCATAATTCTTAAATTATTATTAAGTCTTAATCTTCTAAATCTTTTAAACATTTTTTATCCTTTTTTGCTACAATCTTAACATAAATTTGATTATAGAGGGTAGTAAATGAAAATAAAAATTTCAGAAATTGCGAATTTGCCTAGTAAATGGGGAAATTTTCAAATGCAAAGTTTTAAAGAAAATGAAAAAGAACATTTATGTATATTTAAAAACATTCCAAAAGACACATTAAATTTAAGAATACACTCAGAATGTCTTACAGGAGATGCTTTAGGTAGTTTAAAATGTGATTGCGGGGAGCAACTGGAATTTTCTTTAAAATATATAGAAGAAAATACTGGAATGGTAATTTATCTTAGACAAGAAGGACGTGGCATAGGACTTTTTAATAAAATCAATGCTTATGCTTTGCAAGATAAAGGTTTTGACACTATTAAAGCTAATCACCAGCTTGGTTTTAAGGCTGATGAAAGAACTTATGAAATAGTAGAATTTATACTCAAACATTATGGAATTTCTCAAGTGAATTTATTAACAAACAATCCTGAAAAATTAAATTCTATTAAAGAAAAAATCATAACACGAGTGCCGATTTTAATCCAGCCTAATCGTTTTAATGCACAATATTTAAATATAAAACATATGCAAATGGGACATTTAGGTCAATGAATTTTAAAAATTACAATTTTTTAAAACCATATAATTTGAAAGATTTAACAAAAAAAATCCAAATTTACAAAGATATTTTAGAAAAATTTAATCGTGTACACAATCTTACACATTTAAAAAATATTGATGAAAATATTTTTGATAGTATTAAAATTTTAGATTTTTATGATTTTTCTCAAGCAAAAAATATTGCTGATATAGGCAGCGGTGCAGGTTTTCCAGCAATATTTTTAGCCTTTTTATTAAAAAATAATTTTCATCTTTTTGAACCCAATGCTAAAAAAGCTGCTTTTTTAAGAAAAATAAAAATAGAATGTGATTTAAAACACTTAAACATTTACAAAGAAAAAATTGAAAATTTTCAAGCTATTTTTAAAGCCGATATCATTACTTCAAGAGCTTTAATGGATACTCCATCTTTACTTAAAATTTGCAAAAATATATCTAATAAAAACAGTATTTTTATTTTATGGAAAGGTAGTGGAATCTATGAAGAACTTAAGCATATAAAAAATTATAAGATTTTTGAAAATAATTTTAGAAAATATTGTATTTTAAGTAGCCCTTAAGGCCACTTTTTATTCTGCTAAATCAGCACTAAAAGTAATGTCTACTAAAGGCCAAGAAATCCCTCCATGTCCTGGGGCAGCATCACTTAATGCTTTTAAAGCTTTAGATCCATTTTTAAAAGTATGTAAATCAAGTTGTCCCTTAGCTTCAAATTTTTTGTCTTTTATTTCATAGCTTAAAGGAATAACAGTGCTTTTTTTATCCATAGTAACCTTTGCTGAAATAAGACCTTTATTTTCACCTTCTACAACATCTTGAAAAACTACTTTAATATCAGTATTTCCTAATAAAACAGGAAAAAATACCTTAGTAATATTATGCGTTATAATATCTTTATCTTCTCCCATATAAGCATCGCCTGGTTTAATAATAGCTTTAGCATTTTTAAGATAAGTTGCTAAATCTTTAGTATTTTTAGAAAACTGATATTGAGCACCTTTAAATTCACCTTCTACTTTTACCTTATCTTTAGTTTTATAACCTTCAAAAGAGATTTTCAAGCTATCTTCTTTAAAAGATACAGCACTTAAGGCTGAAGCCAACAAACAAGAACTTAATACACTTACGAAAATTTTTTTCATTTTATTTCCTTTAATATAAATTAATTTTTAAAATAATAGGACAATTATATTCTTATTTAATTAACAATTTTAATTAAGAAAAATATTTTATAAAAATAATTTTCATTACCAAAGTATACCTTTAAAAGCTAAAGTTAAAAAATAACCTCCAAAAATTAAAACAAGAGCCAAAATAAAAGCTAAACCAAAAACTTTAGAACCGCTTTTTAAAAACTTTTTAAAATCAATTTGTAAACCTAAAGCAGCCATAGCAAAAACAATACATAAAGTACAAAGCATGCGACCTAAAAAAATAATATCACTTGTAGCTACACCCAAAATACTTTCTTTGCTTGCTAAATAAGTATTTAAAACTATCATTGCTAAAAAAGCAAAAGCAAAATAAGGTATAGTAATATTTTTTGTAGTTCTTCCGTGTCTTGAATGTTGGTTTTTGGCAAATAAATAAGTTACAATAAGTAAAAACGGGACTAATAAAATCACTCTCATCATTTTAATAATAATTGCAATATTAGAAGCACTTTGTTCAAAACCTGCCATATCTTTTGCCATTTCAGCTGATCCTGCAACATTTGCCACCTCATGTAAAGTTGCACCCATAAAAACACCCATAGCATTTTGATCAAAATAAGGAAACAAATCTAAAGAAAAAGCTATAGGATATAAAAACATAAATATAAGTCCAAAAATTACTACAGTACCAACAGCCAAAATACCTTTAAAAGGATCGCTTTTTAAACTTGATTCTAAAGCTAATACTGCAGCTGCACCACAAATAGCACTACCTGCACCCACCAACATAGAAGTTTCTTTATCCAGCTTAAAAAATTTTATTCCTATAAATAAAGCTACACTAAAAACAATAAAAATAACTATAGCAGAGAGTAAAAAACCTTTAAAACCCACACTTAAAAGCTCTGTTAAAGTAATATTAAAACCATATAAAATAATCCCTAATCTTAATAATTTTTTAGCACTAAAATGCACGCCTGCTTGAAAATGATGTTGATATTTAAAAAACCAAGGAGAAAGTAACACACCTATAATAATAGCAAAAGCTGTAGCTGCTAAGTGGGTAGTATCTTTAATGCTTTGCATACTAGAAAGATACATGGCAAAAAATACTATACAAGCTGTAAACAATAAACCCTTAAAATTCGAACGTATTATAGCTATACTATGTTTTAAAAAATTTGTTTTCATTGATTTTTTCCTAAATTTAAATTTTTGTTATTATATTTTTTTTATTAAAATTATAAAAATATATTATTTTAATTTTTATAATAATTTTTTTTTATTAAAATAAGGATGAAAATCGCATGAAAATTAAAGATATGGAAGTTTTTTTAGATCTTTTAAATACACAAAGTCCTACAAATACAGCTAATAATTTTTCTATTACCCAACCTAATGTTTCAATAATAATTAAAAATTTAGAAAATAAATTAGGAAGTATTTTATTTGAAAGATTGGGAAAAAAACTCTTACCTACGCCAAAAGCTTTAGAATTAGGAAAAAATTGGATGAAACTTGTTCAAGAATATCACAAAAGTTTAGAAAATTTAAATGAAGAAAACACTCTCTTAGGAGAAATTAAAATAGCTTCTACTCAAAGTATTTGCCAACATTTTTTAGCCCCTATTTTATTTGATTTTAAAACAGAATTTAAAAATATCATTATTCACATACAAACACATAATTCAAAAGAATGCTTACATTTAGTAAAAAATGGAGATATAGAATTTGCCATTATTGAAGCGGAGCTAAATCCAGATTTAACAGAATACGAAAATCTGCAAATAGATTTTTGGAAAAATGATGAACTAGTAGTGGCAACTAGTAATATAAATTTAAGCAAAAAAGAATTTTACATAGATGAGCTTTTACAACAAAAATGGATTTTAAGAGAACAAGGATCTGGCTTAAGGGATAAATTTTTAAATGAAATTGGTATAAGCATAAAAAAACTGAATATTTTTTTAGAACTTGATTCAATAGCTGCCATTAAAGAACTTATTTTGCAAAAGCAAGCCATTTCTATTTTTTCCAAAAAAAGTATAGAAAAAGAATTAAAAAATGGGATGCTTTATGAAATTAAACTTAAAAATATCGATCTAAAACGTAAATTTTATATCGTAAAAAGAAAAGATTACAATTTTAATAGAGCTTTGGAAAAATTTGAAAAAATGTTTAAATAATAAAAGACTTTTATATGGAAAATTAAGAAATTTTATAGTAAAATTTAAAGCTTAATATAAAAGGAAAAATTAATGAATGCCAAAATTCAAGAAACTGAATTAGAAGAACTATTTCAAGAAAATGCAAAAGATTATATTACCTATGAAAAACTTGTAAAATATCTTACCAAACAACCAAATGCCACTATTGCTAAAAAAATACAAACCTTGATGAAAAAACATAAAGTGCAACTTTTTTCAGCAGCTGAAATTGCTCAAATGAAAAATATAGAAGATGCAAAAAGACTTCAAGAAGAAAAGCGAAAACTTCAAGATACTAGCCTTGAAAATGAATTTGATTTAGCTAATGAAAATGATTTATTAGAATGGAGTAGATCAGATTCTCCTGTACGCATGTATTTACGAGAAATGGGACAAATTGCTTTATTAAATAAAGATGAAGAAGTTGAAATTTCTAAAAAAATAGAACTTGGAGAAGATATCATTATCGATGCTTTTTGTTCTGTGCCTTATTTAATTGATTTTATTTTAGACTATCAAGAACCTTTAATCAATAGAGAAAGACGGGTTAAAGAATTGTTTAAAAGTTTTGATGATGAAGATAAAGGCGAAGATAAGCTTGATGAGCTTGATATTGACGAAGATGACAATGAAACAGAATTAGAAGTAGAAGAAGAAAATACTAAAAAAACTCACAAAAAAGAAGATGAAAGAACCCTAAAAGTTATTGAAAAATTTAAAGCTCTTGAAAAAGCTAAAAAAGACTGGCTAAAAGTTGCTAAAGATAAAGAAAGCGGAGATGAACTTTTAGATAAATTAAACATTGCATTTAAAAAAAATATTTTAAAAGAAAAACTTATGGATTTAGGTCCTACTTCAAAACTTATAAGTGAAATTGTAAAATCAATGGAAACAGCTTTAAAAAGTGATGAAGAATTCGATAAAGAATTAAAACGTTTAGAATATCGCTTGCCTATGTTTTCTGATGAACTTAAAAAACGTCATGCAGATATTTTAAAAGATATCACCAAATTAAGCAAAGAAGAAATCACAGAAAGATCTTTAGAAACGACTATGGTAAGCACCTATATGGAAATTAAAAAACTCTTCCAAACTAAAGAAGCTAGTGAAAAAAGTTTTGACCTTGAAAAATCACGACTTAAAGAAATTTTAGAACAAATTAAACGCGGTAAAAAAATCTCTGATGAAGCTAAAGGTAGAATGGCCAAATCTAATTTACGTCTTGTAGTAAGCATAGCTAAACGCTATACAAATCGTGGTTTACCTTTTTTAGATCTTATTCAAGAAGGCAATATAGGATTAATGAAAGCTGTAGATAAATTTGAATATAAAAGAGGCTATAAATTTTCTACTTATGCAACTTGGTGGATTAGACAAGCTATCTCAAGAGCTATAGCTGATCAAGCAAGAACCATTAGAATACCTATTCATATGATAGAAACGATTAACCAAATCAATAAAATTATTCGCGAATACTTACAAAAAGATGGCAAAGAACCTGATGTAAGCATTATAGCCAAAGAAGTGGGATTAAGTATAGATAAGGTAAAACAAGTCATTAAGATTACAAAAGAACCCATTTCCCTTGAAGCACCTATAGGTAACGAAGATGATGGCAAATTTGGAGATTTTGTAGAAGATAGAAACTCACTTTCTCCTATGGAACATATTTTAAAAGATGATTTAAAAGAACAAATTGATGAAGTTTTAGATCAATTAAATGATAGAGAAAAAGCAGTCATTCGCATGCGTTTTGGACTAATGGAAGATGAAAGTGATAGAACCTTAGAAGAAATAGGTAAAGAACTTAATGTTACTAGAGAAAGGGTAAGACAAATTGAAAGTTCAGCTATTAAAAAGCTTAAACATCCTAAAGTAGGAAGAAAACTTAAAAACTATATAGAAGGGTGGAAATAAAAAATATTTTAAAAATCCAAATCCTTCTCTTTTGGTTTTTTTATATGATCAAAAAATATTAATTTTCCACTATGCTCTTTTAAATTTTTAAATTCATTAATATTAAATTCTAAACATAATATGGAAGAAGTTGGAAAAGAAGCTAAACAAAGCGAACTTAATAATTCGCCAAGTTCCATTAAAAGAGGATTGTGCCCTATTACAAATATTTCATCAAATTGTTTATCTATATCTTGCAAAGCTTTTAAAACAAGATTAAAATCACCAAAATATAAATGCTCATTAAATTGAATTTTATTTTTATTAAAATTACAAAATTTAGCTATTTTTTTAGCTGTTTTAGCACTTCTAATAGCAGGACTTGATAATATAAAATCAGGATGTATTTGATATAAAGCGAGTTTTTTACAAAGTTTTTTGATATCTTTTTTTCCTTTTTTGGTTAGTTTTCTATCAAAATCATTAATATTTTTATTTTTACTTGCTTTTGCATGTCTTATAATATAAATCTTTTTCATTCTACCTCTTTAATTTAGCCAAAATATAGCCACAAATAAAACCAAAAATATGACCATACCAAGCAACATTTATACCCATAAATAAGGGGACAAAACTCATAAGCAAAACCGCAACTATCAATCCTTTTGTACTACTTTTATCTACAAAAGAATAAAAGCCCATCAAAACGCAAATTGCACCGCTAGCACCCACAAGTTTGATACTTGTTCTAAAATAAACAAAATCAAAATATACATAAAAAGCACTTAATAATGAACACAATAAACCTCCTCCAAGGTAAAGCAAAGCAAAACGTAAAGAACCCAAATATGTTTCTAAAATACGACCAAATTGAAACAAAACTATCATATTTAAAATAAGATGGGTAAAATTCCCATGTATAAACATAGTGCTTAAAAGTTGCCAATAAGCACCATGGAAAAAGAAAATATTAAGTCCTAGGATATTATGATAATCATAAGAAATTAAAAAATATAATAAAATATTTAAAAAAATTAAAAAAAGTGTAAACAAATATAGCCTTTTATTTTTCTAATATTGTCTTTAAATTCACATAAAATTCACCTAAATTCTTTATAATTTTAACAAAAATATCATTAGGAATGAAATTGAAAGTTAAAATTTTAAGCATTATTCAAATCTTATTTATATATTTAAATGCTGATATTATCATATCTGCTGAAAATTTACCGCCTATTGCTAAAGAATTTTTACAAAATCATTTTAATGCCCCTATAGGCATAGTCCAAAAAGATAAAAATTCTTACGAAGTTTATCTTAGCGATGGTACAGAGCTTGAATTTAATATAGATGGAACCTGGAAAAAAATAGAAAATAAAGCTTTACCTTTTAAATTAGATTTTTTACCTAAAAATCTAGCCAATATTATCGTAAATGAATTCCCTGAACTTAAATCCAGGGAAATTGAAAGAAAAATCAATCATTATAAAATTAAATTTAATAATGGTATAAAAATCCTTATAGATTTTAATGGAACTATTTTACACCGAGAAAAAGATGATTAAAATTAAACTTGCATTATATTTTTAACATCACAATATTCTAATTTTTCCTTTTCAAGTAAGATTTCAGATAATTTTAAAATTTTATCCTTCATAGAATGCAAAAATTCATCTGTTTCTTTTTTTTGTTGATTTAAATTCGATTCTTCTAACATATCAAAACTTATCATATATTCAAGCAATTCCTTAACTTTTAAAAAATCATTTTGTGAATTAGTATAGGTTTCATTATAAATTAATTTCATAGCTCTAGATCCTGATAAATAAACTTTTATGCGATTTATAAGTTCTGATTTTGATCTTATATTATATTCATATTCTTTAAAACGATCTTCTATAAGCGTAATTTTTTCAAATCCTATATCAAAATAATAAGCACTTAATGCCTTTGCAGCTTGATAAGTAGCTTGAATTTTTTTCTCTTCATCATTAAAACTTAAAATCTTTTTCTTACCTAAAAGTACTTTATTTAATACAGCATAAAAATCACTTTCTTCAACCAAAGTACTATTTCTTCTTAAGGCATTAATGGCTGCTTCATTAACCAAAGTTTCAAGACCTGCCCCGCTAAAACCCACACTTACTTTAGCAATTTTATTTAAATTGACATTATTATTCTTATCTTTCATATAAATTTCTAGAATTTTTAATCTATCTTTAAAATCAGGTAAAGATAAAAAAATTCTTCTATCAAAACGTCCTGAACGAAGCAAAGCAGGATCCATAAGCTCAATTTTATTGGTTGCAGCTATAACAATAACTCCGCTATTATCTTCAAATCCATCCATTTGAGTTAAAAGTTGGTTTAAAGTGCTATCCCTTTCTACATTAGACATTTCACCCCTAGCCTTCCCTACAGCATCAATCTCATCTATAAAAACTATACTAGGAGCCATCATTTTTGCCTTAGAAAAAAGCTCTCTTACTCTTTTTGCACCCATGCCTACATAAATTTCAACAAAACTAGAACCACTTTGATAAAAAAATGGTACGCCAGCTTCCCCTGCAACAGCTTTAGCAATAAGGGTTTTACCAACTCCTGGAGGACCTACCATTAAAACGCCTTTTGGCATTTTTACACCAAATTCTTTATATTTTCTAGGATTTTGTAAAAAATCTACAAGTTCACTAAGCTCCATTTTAACTTCATCAACACCTGCTACATCATTAAAAGTAATATTTGAAATCACAGATTTAATATTAGAATTTTCTAAATTAGTATTAGCACTAGGATTTTGATTTTTATTTAATATAGGGTATTTTGCAATCTCTTTTTTACGTGCAAAATAACCAAGACTTAATAAAAGCGTAATAATAAAAATAAATAAAATAAAAAATACCCAAAGAGTATTATCTTGTTTATTTTCTACAGGAACTTTTTCTAAAAGTTCTTTAATATCGACACCTTCTTTAATAATAACATAATTTTCTGCACTGGTTTTTAACCAAATTTCATCCTTATCTATTACAGCTTTTTGTATTAAATTCTGGTTTAATAAACTTTGATAAAGATTTTGATCTATATATTTTGGTTCATTTTTAAAATATAAAATTCCAAAAAGTATGCATATTATTATAAAAGAAATAAATATAATTTTCTTATTTTTCATTAACTAACCTTTTAAATTTGCAAAATTAAATTTTTCTTGTACTTCATATTCAGAAAGAGTAATCCATTTTTTAATTATATTATGATCACTTTTAAGCTTAATTTTATTAAAAAACTGGTCATAACCTTCAAAAAAATCTTCTTTTTTATTTTCTATTAAAATTTCAAGTGGAATACGATTTTTACACCTAAATTCATAATTATTTTTATCTACTATAGTTTTTAAAGTATTTAATCTTTCTTTAGCTAAAGCACCATTAATAGTATTTGTCATGGTAGCAGAATGAGTATTATTTCTAGGGCTAAAAATAAAAGCGTGAATATGAGTTAAAGGAAATGCTTTAAAATGCTCTAAAGCTTCCTTCCATAATACTTCATTTTCCCCTGGATGACCTACTATAAAATCAGTTCCTAGTGCATAACCTTTACTAGCTATAGTATTAAAAAGTTTTAAATCATCACTTGTGTGCGATCTTCTTCTCATTATACGAAGCATTTTTTCACTTGTATGTTGTAAAGCAATATGCAAATGCCTTTCAAGCCAAGGTTCATTTAAAATTTCTAAAAAACTTTCATCAATTTGTGCAGGTTCTAAACTACCCAATCTTATACGTTTTATGCTAGAAATTTTTCCCATTTTTTGCAAAAGCTTACCTAAACTTGTACCCTTTTTCAGACCATAAGATCCTATATTTGTTCCAGTTAAAACGATTTCACTATAACCTTTTTCTCCTAAAATTTCTACCTGTTTTAAAAGTACACTTTCATCAACACTTCTTGACTTACCTCTTACACTAGGAATAATACAATAAGAGCATGCAAAATCACAACCTTCTTGAATTTTAACAAAAGCTTTTGTATGATTTTTATATTCATAAACTATATCTTTATCGATAAAATTTAAATCTCCAGGCTCATAAAAATTTGTTTGCAATCCTAAAAAATCATTAATTTTATGCTTATTAGAAGCTCCAAAAACACCAAAAACTTGTTTATTATTTAAAAGCTCTTTACCCTTGCTTTGGGCTCCACAACCTGTAAGTATAATTTTAATACCTTTTTTTTGCATAGTATTAATATAAGATTTAATACCACTATCAGCCCCATTTGTTACCGTGCAAGAATTAACCACAATAATTTGTGCCATATTTTCATCATTTGTGATCTCATAATCTTTTATATAAGTTTTTAAAAGTTCGGTATCATAAATATTTGTGCGACATCCAAAAGTTTTAAAAAAAACTTTTTCTTTCAATCTTTGTCCTTTATATGAAAATACATTTTATTATCATTCTCAAAAGAATTTTGATTTAAACTTTTTAAATATAAATTTTGAGAAGGATAAGCAATTTTAATATCTTCATGCTTATTAAATTCTTTTATAATCTCTTTACTAATAGCACTTCTAAGCACTAAAGCTGCATAGGCATTAGTCATATACCAAGCTGAAATTCTCATTCCCCAATGTTCAAAAAACATAAAAAACCTTGGTTCAACTTTAGGGTTTTTAATATTATATTCATGTTGCAAACGTGCCATGCTTTTTCTAGCAAGCTCAGTATAACCTTTAGCATTACGTGTAACTATATTTTCTACAATTTCTTGTGCTTTATCTAAATTACTATCAAAAGTAATGCTTATATCTATACCATCAAGTACTGTTTTCATACCATGATGGGTGTAATTTGCAAGTAAATTAGTAAAAACAAAATTATTAGGTATAAATATGATACGCCCGCTGCGGCGATTTTTACTATAAGTTTCAAGTGTAAGATCTTCATAAAGCGTGATACGTAAAAAAGAAATATCTATAATATCACCTATATACATAGTGTCATTTTGAAAAACTTTTACACGATCTCCTACTCTAAAACTACCACCAAAAACTATTACACACCAACCTAACATAGACATAAACATATCCTTCATGGCTATGGCTAAACCCGCAGAAGCAAAACCAAGTATAGTTACTAAATAAGTAATATTTTCTATATAAGCAAATAATAAAATAAGAAAAATAATATTAATATTAACAAAATTAATAATTTTAGTCGCAGTATAATATCTTTCGTGATCTTTAATATATTTTTTTACAATAAATTTTAGCATAAAAGCTATAGCTATAACAATAATAATAGCAACAAATATATTAATAGCTCTTAAAGTTTGCACCTTAATCTCAGCACTTACTCTTGCAAGCTCTTCATCAATTTTTTTCTCATAAACAGAATAAGAAACGCTAGCAAAATTTAAAGCTTGATCAAATTCTTCTAATTTTTTATCCGATGCTTTTAATGCTTTAATATTTTTAACATTGGGTTTTAGTTCAACTAATTCTCTAAGTTCTAAATTTTTTTCTCTAATCTTATCTACTAAATTTTTAAAATCATTAAATTTAAAAGCATATTCTTCTTTTTCTCCTTTTAATTTTTTAATATGAGAAAAAGCACCTATAATAGCTAAAGGATTAGTAAGCTTAGGTAGTATTTCTATACTATTTGGCGTACTAAGACTTTGAGCAAAATTTAAAGCTTTATATTCTTTAAGCAAACTTAATTGTTCTTCTAAATTAGCTATTTTACGTTTTAATTCCTCTTGTTGGTGTATATCAGAAATTTTTTTTAAACTAAGATTTAATATAATTAATTCATCATTAATATCTTGATATTTTATAAAATTTTCATAACGTATATTCCAAATACTAGCACTAATAACTGCATCTAAAGTTTTAATGTTTTCATTAATATCATTAATCATAGTGCGATTTATATCACCAAAAAGACTCATTACAAAAACAAGTAAAATAATAATTTTTTTCATTGAAACTCTCTTAAAATTGCTATAATATCTTCTTTAGAAATATCGCTTTTAATAAGACCTTGACCTAAAGGATTAGCAAGAATAAAATTAAGATTTTTATTCACACTTTTTTTATCCATAAAAAAAGTTTCATAAAATTCATCAATATGATTTATTTTATAATAAATAGGTAGATCAAATTTAAGCAAAATATTTTCTATTCTTTGGCATTCTATCTTAGTTAAATATCCTAATCTTAAAGCTAAACGATTAGCCATATTCATACCTATAGCAACAGCTTCACCATGTAAATAAATTTTATAATCTGTAAGTTTTTCTATAACATGAGCAAAAGTATGTCCATAATTTAAAAGCATTCTAAGATTTGATTCTTTTTCATCTAATTCTACAATTTTTGCTTTAAGTTCTACCCCTTTAGCAATAATTTGAGTAAAAATTTCATTTTTACAGCTAGCATTTAAAAAACTCTTTTGATCAAGACTTTCTATAAAATCAAGCAAATTTTTGTCAAAAATAATGGCCATTTTAATAAATTCAGCCATACCAGCACTAAGTTCTTTTGAACTTAAAGTTTTTAAAAATTCACTTTGGCAATATACAGCTTTTGGTTGGTAAAAGGTGCCAATAAGATTTTTACCAAAATGATTATTAATACCTGTTTTTCCACCTACTGCAGCATCCAAGCAAGCCAAAAGAGTTGTTGGAATATTGATAAATTGAATTCCTCTTTGGTAAATACTAGCCACAAATCCACCCATATCGCTAATAACTCCTCCTCCAAAACTTATAAGTACACTTTTTCTATCAAGTTTAGAATTAAACATTTGATTTAAAATCTCTTCTATAGTGGCTAAATTTTTATATTCTTCTCCATCTTTTATAGTCGCAATAAAAAGATCTTTTGCCTTGATTTTGGCCAATAATGTTTTTAAATGAAAACCTGAAATTTTAGGATTTGAAAGTATAAAAACCTTAGTATCAAATTCTAAATTTTCCAGCTCATCAATATACACTTTATAAGGATTTTGTTTTAATTTTACTTCTATTTGCATCAAACACTCTTTTTTAATTTTATTCTATCACATTTAATTAATTATTTATTCCACTGGTATAAAAAGTTGATAATTTTGTCTCATTTTATAATAATGTCTATTTAAATTCATACTTAAACTTCTACCAAAATTACGATTTAACAATTCTTTTTCAAAACTTATAAATTGTAGTAAATTTTGGCGATATTGCAAATTTAAAAGAGGATTTTCATCGCTTTTATTAATAATTTGTATATTTTTATCATAAAGCTTAGATAAGCTTCTAAAATATTCTTCCATATCTTTAGTATTTTGCAAATTAGGATTATAATAATATAAAATCACTTCAAAACCTAATTGTTTACTTAAATCAGTAATCACATTAGCATTATTTTCAAGCTCACTTTCATTTGCACTTAAAATAATTGCTTCTTTAATCTGATCAAATTCTTTTTCTCCTATTTTCATAATAGGTATTTTCAAATCAAAAAAAACTTTTTTTTCTTTTTCAAAATTATTTATATCAGTAATAATTAAACCAATATCTTGATTTTGTAATTGTGTATAAATTTGTTTAAAATCTGTATGAAAAAAATCAAAAAATACTCCTTGTTTTTCATAGGAAAATTCTTTCAATTTTTTATACATAGGATCTAAACTAGGATTAATTACATGAATAAAAAATTTCTTTGCATTAATTTTTTGAGTTAATTTCAAAGTGGTATTTAATATTTTTTCTTGTATTGTTTCACTCATATTTTTCATATCAATTAAAGCAAAAATATTATTGCCAAAAGGAATAGGAAATTGTCCTGATTTTTCTCTGATATTATGAAAAATACTTTGCAAGACAACAGGATCTCCAACAATTAAAATACTATCATTAGGCTCTAAAACAAAAGAAGGTTTAACAAAATAAATTTTAGAATTTCTATAAATAAGAACAATGCGCCATCTTTTTTGCTGTATAGAACTAATGTGTCTATAAGCAAAGATAGAACCTGCTGGAATTTTCACCTCCATGATTTCGCCCAATCCTAAACCTATATATTGAGCAGTTAAAGCTATATCTGGCAAGAAATCCATAAATCTACGACTTAAAGTCATTCTAGCATCAGCTAAATTAGTATGCGCATCATTAATACTTAAACCCCAAAAATCCATTATTTCTATTTCTAAATTTGGATCTAAAGAACGCAAAGCTTCGTAACTTTTTTTAGTTTCAAATTCATCTTGCATATAAATAAAAGCTTGCTTAAAATCTTTAGTCATAATATTTTCAAGACGCGCTACACTTGTAGGATCAAAATAATACAAATCAATATCTTCACCAAAAATATTTAAATTATTTTTCTGTGCATTGTGACATATAATAGTAAAAAAATATCCCAATCCTTTTTCAAGACAAAGCCTTTCTAAGAAATGCTTTGCTAAAATACCATCTATTATAATTAAAATATTATTCATCACTTCACTCCAAAAAAGGAAATTATAACAAATGGAATTTAAATTAAAGTATAAAGATAATATGGCTAGAGTTTGTCAAATAAATACAGCACATAGTAGTTTTTTAACTCCTATTTTTATGCCAGTTGGCACACTTGGAGCCATAAAAAGCCTTGATGCTAATGATATTAAAAATGAACTTGATGCAAAAATTATTTTAGCCAATACCTATCATATGTATTTACGTCCAGGTTCTAAAATCATAAAAGATTTAGGAGGATTACATGGTTTTACAAAATTTAATAGAAGTTTTTTAACAGATAGTGGAGGATTTCAAGCTTTTTCTTTAAGTAAAAATTCCAAACATTTTGATGAAGGCATAGAATTTAAAAGCCATATTGATGGTAGTCGCCATTTTTTTACCCCTAAAAATGTCTTAAATGCACAATATGATTTTAATTCTGATATTATGATGATATTAGATGATTTAATAGCCTTGCCTGCAGATAAAAAAAGAATAAAAATTTCTGTAGATAGAACTATAGCATGGGCTAAAGAAGCTATTAATTATCATAAAATTATGCAAAATCAAGGTATAGGCTTAAAGCAAAATATTTTTGGTATTATTCAAGGTGGCACAGATTATGAAGAAAGAAAACGCTGTGCCTTGGCTTTAAATGAAATGCCTTTTGATGGAATAGCAATTGGAGGGCTTAGTGTTGGAGAAGAAAATTCTTTAATGTATGAAACCGTACAAAATTTAAATCCTTTTATGGATGAAAACCGTCCTAGATATTTAATGGGTGTTGGTACACCTGAAGATTTAGTAGAAAATGTTGAACGTGGGATTGATATGTTTGATTGTGTTATGCCTACAAGAAATGCACGAAATGGAACTTTTTTCACAAATTTTGGCAAATTTAATATCAAAAAGACCGAATTTATTAACGATCATGAACCCATAGATCAAACTTGTTCTTGTTATACTTGTCGTAATTTTTCACGCGCTTATTTAAACCATCTTTTTAAAGCCAAAGAATTAACCTTTTTTCGTTTAGCAAGTTTACATAATTTATATTATTATCTCGAACTTACAAAACAAATGCAAAAAGCAATACTTTCAAATTCTTTTTCACAATTTAAAAAAGAATTTTATACCAAAAGAAGAAAATAATACATAAAACAAATAAAAATTATATTAAGACAAAATACATAAAAGTCAAACTAATAGGTAAAATTTTGGTTTATTTTAAGGAAATTTATATATAATTTTAACTCATTTTTGCGCTCATAGCTCAGCTGGATAGAGCATTTGATTGCGGTTCAAAAGGTCAGAGGTTCGAATCCTCTTGAGCGCACCACTATACATTCTTTAGCTACTTATTTATATGTAAAAAAATAATTTTGCTTATCGTATAAAGTTTTCGCTAAGCTTTTACATAAAACTTAGCAAAATTCTTTATATTTTATAATTTAGCTATTAAATCACGCTTTCTTCTTGCTAAAAGAGCCAACACTATCATAAGTGCAAAACCCCAATAAACATAATTAGGAATTTGCGCTGCTTCACCTGCTGCATAAGAATGAAGTCCTGTTAAAAAATAATTTACACCAAAATAAGTCATAATAATAACCCAATAAGCAAACATACTCCATAAGGCAAAAATAAACTGATTAGAATATTTTGGAATCATTCTAAGATGCAAAATAGCTGCATAAACAAGAATACTAACTAAAGCCCAAGTTTCTTTAGAATCCCAACTCCAATATCTTCCCCAACTTTCATTAGCCCAAATCGCACCCAAAAAATTCCCTGTAGTCAATAAACAAAGTCCTAAAATCATAGCCATTTCATTAATTCTTGTTGCTTCTGTAATATTCCTTAAAATATTAATATTAACTTGTTTATCTTTTTTAAGAAAACACATTAAAAGCAAAGTAAAGATACCAAGCAAGGCACAAAGCCCTAAAAATCCATAACTCGCAGTAATAACAGATACATGAATACTAAGCCAATAAGAATTAAGCACAGGAACAAGATTTGTAATTTGTGGATTCATTTCACTCAAATGCGCAACCATTAACACAACCCCTGATAAAATCGAAGTCAATGATAAGGCTATAGGACTTTTTCTAGAAAAAAAGATACCAGATAAAGATAAAGCCCAAGCTATGTAAACCATACTTTCATAACCATTACTCCATGGGGCATGATCAGATAAATAAGCACGAATTCCAAGTCCTATTGTATGTAAAACAAAGGCTAAAATATTTAAAATATATACTATTTTAAATATAAAAACAATTTTTAAATTAGGCATGATCATTTTTGAAAAAACAAGAATTAAAAGCAAAAAACCTGCAATTAAATATATAGGAGCAAGTTTGAAAAAAATCTCTGCTTTATTTGAAAAAATTTCCATTTGCACCTTTGTTTGATTAGGCATAACTTTGTATCCTATTTTTTCTTGATATTCTTTAATAAAGCGCAAGGCTTGATCAGCCTTGGTCCAATTTTCATCCTTAAAAGCTTCTTCAACCGTGCTAAAATAATTTTGTATTAAGGCTATAACTTGATATCTTTCTTCTCCTTTAAGGGTTACTACAGCAGAAAATGGAGCAAGCCAAACATTGTTAGGATCATTTTGCACAGGAATAATTTTAAACAATTCGCCGCTAAAAATTAAATTAACAATATTAGCTCTTTCATCTAATTTTAAAATTTCTTTATCAAAAATTCCTCTTGCATTAGGATTTTTACGATTTGCATTTTCAACATATTTTTTAAGCTTATAATTAGCATTATTGTCAAAAAAATCTTTATAGGCAATATATTTGGTACTAGGAACAAGTAAAATATTGGCAATAGCATCACGCACAACTTTATTTTGTGGCATTAAAATAAAAGGCTCCATTTGCCATTTATCCACATTAATCAACATAGAAAGCATAATAGCATTAGAACTTTGCCCTTTATAAGTTTGACTTTGATGAATTTTTTCTAAAATTTCTTTTGATAAAGTATCAAAAGGAACCATTCTTCCATCAGATGATTTTTGAACTATTAAAGTTGCAAGATTTTTAGCATGTTCTGCATTTACTACAGGCAAAGTTAAATTATCTTGAGCAAAAGTTTTTTCTATTCCTAAAAGTATTAATGAAAAAACCAAAATAGCACTAGTATTTTTTAAAGTATCTTTATTAATTAATCGTGCTAAGGTTCTAAATCTAGAATATGGATTTAAAAAATTAGCAAACATACCAAAACAAAGTAAAAAATAACCTATATAAGTTGGAATTTTACCTGGGTCCTTATTAACCGATAAAACCGTACCTTTTTCATCTTGATCATAAGAACTTTGATAAAATCTATAACCATCATAATCTAAAACATTATTCATAAAAATTCTATAGTCAAAACTATTATTACGATCCTTTACAGTAATTTCACTCGCATAAGAAGAAGGAGACATAGATCCTGGATAACGATCTAAAATAAAATCTTTTAAATAAATATCAAAAGGTAATTGTCTATAAGAAAGTGCCCAAGAAACAAAGAATTTTTGTCCTGCAAGTTCAACAAGTACAGGTTTATTGTATTCAAAAACATAAAATTCTTTACTTTCATTTTTATAACTTAATTCTAATTTTAAGGCATTATTTCCTGTTAATTCTATATTATTTTCATTGCTTAATGCAAATTCTTTAAAATGTAATAATAAGGAATTTTTCCAATTTTGAGGCTCACCAAAAGTAGAAATTAACATGGTTCTAACTAATTCCAATCCTACAGATTTTAACCACAACCAAAAACTTTCATCTTGAGGTCTATTAGACCCTTCTAAAACTTCTTTTGCATGCAAAGAAGCAAATTTAACAACAAAGTTGATATCTTTTATTTCATAAAGTCTTTTTTCTCTAACATTAACTTTTTCTCCAGATTCAAGTTTTAAATTGCTTCCATCTAACATATTTAAAAAATGTAAATTTTCACTCGAACTTAAAGTTAAATTTTCATCAATTTTAACAAAGGGTGCTTTAACATTATCATTCATGAAAGCAAAATCAACCCCTCCTATATTTTTAACCTCGCCCTTTTGAAATTTAAGATCAACGCCTTGTTGCGCTTTTTGAGAAAGCATTAAAACAAGCAAAGGTTCAGAAGTATTATTTTCTTTATAAATATAATGAGCATTTAAAATTAAATCTTTATACTTTAACACAGCCTCATCATCTAATTGAAGCTTTAGTTTAAAAAAATTAGCAAAGGGCAAATTTCCAATATAACGATCATTAACAACACTATAATGCTGCCCATCTTTAATAGCAAAAAAATTAAGAGAAGTCTTAGAGCTTTCTATAGATGAATTTTGAGTATGTTCCCTGATTGCTAAAATACCTTCAAAGCCAGCATATCGTGTCATAACAGACCCTACTAAAATAAACAAAAAAGAAAGATGAAAAATTATCAAAGGTAATTTTTTCATCTTAAACATTTTATAGTAAAACATACCGCATAAAAGATTAATACCGAGTAAAAGCTGTATATATTCAAACCAAAAAGCATCATATATCATAGCCCAAGCAGTTGGACTTCCATAAGCACTTTCAATAAAAGTTGCCAAAGCACAAAAAAATGCAAAAAGTAAAAATAATATAATAGAAACTCTTAAATCTCCTATACTTTTTATTATATTTTTCATTATTTATCCTTAAATCTCACAATCCTAAATATTTTTTTCTAATTTCATCATTACCTATTAAATTTTTAGCCTCATTTTCCATAACTATATAACCATTTTCTAAAACATAAGCATAATCACTTATTTTTAAAGCAGAATAAGCATTTTGCTCTACTAAAAGTATAGTTATACCTTCTTCTTTTAAACGTACAATAATATCAAACACTTCTCCTACTATTTTTGGAGCAAGACCCAAAGAAGGTTCATCTAACATTAAAAGTTTTGGTTCACTCATTAAAGCTCTTGAGATTGCAAGCATTTGAGCCTCCCCTCCACTCAAAGTTCCAGCTAAAGCATGTTTTTTACTTGCTAATCTTGGAAAAATTTTATACATTTGTTCTTTTAAATGTTCATAATTTTCACTGTTATTAAAAGCACCTATTTTTAAATTTTCTTCTACACTTAAATTAATAAATACGCGTCTTCCTTCAGGCACTAAAGCTATTCCTTTTTGCACCAAAGTATGAGTTGAATGTCTTTTAGTATCAAAACCTAAAAAAGTAATCTCTCCTGTTTTTTTAACTGAATTTAAAAGTGCATTTAAAGTCGAAGTTTTACCAGAACCATTTGATCCTATAAGCGAAACAATACAACCTGTTTGCACTTTAAAATTAATACCTTTAACTGCTTCAATCAAACCATAATAAACGTGTAAATCCTTAACTATAAGCATCAAAATCCCCTAAATATGCACCTATAACTTCTTTATGATTAATAGCATCACAAAGCTTTCCCTCAAAAATTGTTTTTCCATAATCAAGCACAAGAACACGATCACAAAGTTTATTTACAAATTTCATATCATGTTCTATTAATAAAATACTCATTTTATAATCTTTTTTTAATTTAAAAATAAGTTCAGCAAGATCATCACTTTCAGAACTATTCATGCCAGCAGCAGGTTCATCAAGCAACAATAACTTAGGTTGAGTTGCCATTGCTCTTGCAATTTCGACTTTTCTTTGCTGCCCGTAGCTTAAACTGGTAGCTTTTTCAAAAGCTAAGGATGCAATACCAAGTTCTTCTAAAATAGCATAAGCTCTTTCTTTAAATATTTTTTCCGTTTTTCCAAAACGTCCTAAATGTAAAAAAGCTTCTAAAACATTATATTTCATTTGTTTATTAAAACCGATTAATACATTTTCAAGCACGCTCATACTAGAAAAAAGTCTAATATTTTGAAAAGTTCTAGCTATACCCAAATGAACGATTTTATGGGCTTTTAAATGATCTATTCTTTGTCCTAAAAATTCAACTGAACCCGAACTAGGCTTATAATTGCCTGTTATAATATTAAAAAGAGTTGTTTTACCAGCACCATTAGGACCAATTAAAGCAAAAATTTCTCCTTCATAAATTTTAAAAGAAGTTTCATTAATAGCTTTAACATTACCAAAATTTTTTGAAATTTGTTTTAATTCTAAAATCACTTCTTACCCCTTTTTTCATTAAAACATTTTCCAATCTTTTTTAATAAATCACTTAATTCATAATATCCCATAATTCCTTTTCTTGCAAAAAGCATCACTAAAATTAATATCAAAGAAAAAACAACCATTCTAAAACCTGGAGTTGATTCAATATGAAGATTTAAAAAATTTATTTTTATATTTAGTTCATCCAAAAATCTCAGCCATTCACTTCCACCTATTACCAAAACCGAACCTATAATAGCACCTGTAGTTGATCCTAATCCACCTAAAACAATAATAATTAAAAGTTCAAAAGTAAGTAAAAAATCAAATTGCATTGGAGATACTGTTGTTAAAAGACAAGCTAAAAGCCCTCCGCCAAGACCTTCTAAAAATGCTGAAGTACCAAAAGCTAAAGTTTTAATCCAAAAAGTATTAATACCCATTGCATTTGCAGCATCTTCATCATCTCTTATAGCTTTCATAGCACGACCATATTTAGAATAAACTATATTTAAGATTAAAATAACAGCCACAACAGCAATACCACCTGTCCAATAAATAGTAGAAAATTGCGGGATATCCACAAGCCCCCTTGAACCATTAGTAATAGAAGGGAAATTAATGGCTATGATTTTTATAATAATTCCAAAACCTAAAGTTACAATAGCTAAATAATCACCCCTTACGCGAAATACAGCAAATGATAAAATAAGAGCGAGTAAAGTTGCACAAAATCCAGCTGCAAATAAAGCTAATAAAAAAGAATTTGAATGTATAGCCAAAATAAAAGCACTAGGTCCATCTAAAAAAAACTGATCATTTTTTGCATCGCTGCTTAAAAGAATCAAAGCTGCCACATAAGCACCAATAGCTACAAAACCATTAGGTTCTAATGAAAATTGTCCTGTTACTCCATTAATAAGATTATAGCTAACAGCTAAAATAATAAAAATAGTAATTTGATTAAGAATGTTTAAGCCATAATCTCCAAAAATATATGGAGAAATAAAAATAAAAATAAATGAAATAATTAAAAAAAATAAATGCGAAGTTTTAATTTTAAGCATATATCAAAACCTACTCTTTTCAAAATTTATACCCAAAATACCAGTTGGTCTAAACAGTAATATAAAAACTAAAAATATAAAAGCAAAAGCATCTTTAAAACCTGATAAATCTGGAAAAAAAGCTACAACAACAACTTCACTCAATCCTATAATAAATCCACCTAAAACTGCACCTGCTATAGAACCAATACCTCCTAAAACTGCTGCAGCAAAAGCTTTTAATCCAATTAAAGTTCCCATAGTAGGTTCTACTAAGTAATAATTTGCAGCCCAAAAAACGCCTCCAACTGCAGCCAAAGCTGAACCTAAAGCAAAAACTATAGCAATAATACGATTAGCATCAATTCCCATTAAATTAACCGTTTGTATATCAAAAGCCAAAGCACGAATAGCAATACCATATTTACTTTTATATAAAATCCATAACAATATCATTAAAATAATAAAAGTAAGTACAGGCACTATTAAAGAACCATAAGTTGTTATAACTCCACCTAAATTAATACTTTTTTCAAAATAACTAGGCGGTATAAAAGTTTTAGGAGTTGAAGTAAAAAGCATATTAAATGTATTTTGCAAGAAAAAACTAATACCAATAGCTGTAATCAACAAAGAAATTCTAGGTGCTTGTCTTAAAGGCTTATAAGCAATCTTATCTATAGCAATACCTATACAAATAGAAAAAATCATAGCTAAAGATAAAGCACCTAAAAAAAGGATATTTAAGGTACTCATACAAAAAAAAGCTGCATAAGCACCAACCATCATAATATCACCATGAGCAAAATTTATTAATCTTAATACCCCATAAACCATAGTATAACCAACAGCAATGAGGGCATACATACTCCCTAAACTCAATCCATTAACCAGTTGTTGCAAAAATAAAATCAAATCCATAATATTTTTACTTTTTTAAGGATTAATAGTATCTTTATAATGTTGTTTTTGATTTTTAATTTCTTTAATGACAACTGAACGAATAGCATTGCCATTTTCATCAATACTAATTATACCTGAAACACCTTCATAATCTTTAGTTTGATGAATTTTATCATTCACACATTCACTTGTAAGATTATTAATACAAGCATTCATAGCATTAAACATAACAAAATAAGCATCAGCACCCATAGCAGAAAATGCTGGAAGTTCTTTTGTGCCTTTCATTTTTTCATAAACTGCAATAAAATCTTTTCCTAATTGTGTGGTTGGGTTATTATAATCAAAACTATCTGTGAAAATATAACCCTCACTTGCATCTGCAGATAAATTAATAAAACTTTGATCAGCAACACCATCTGCAGAACCCATAGGTGTATTCAAACCTGCAAGTCTTGCTTGTCTAGCAAATAATGAAGCTTCACTATAATAAAGAGGTAAAAAAATAAAATCAGGATTTAAACCTTTAACTTGAGCAATAATTGCTTTAAAATCTTTATCTCCTGAATTAATCCTAAGGGTTTTAAGAATTTTTCCTCCTTGAGACTTAAATTCTTTTTCAAAAGCTTTTGTTAAACCTAAAGAATAATCTGTACTTTGATCAGCAACTATAACAGCACTTTTATATTGAAGTTTTGAAAAAACATATTTTGCCAAAGAAGAACCTTGAAAACTATCCATAAAACATACCCTAGAAGAATATGATTTTTTATCAAGCAATTTATCTCCAGTTGCTGCAGGAGCAATTAAAGGAATCTTATTATCTTCTGCTACACGCATCACTTGCAAAGTATTAGCAGTAACCATTTCCCCTATAAGCCCTATCACTTTATCTTGAGAAACCAAACGACTTGCACCACTTAAAGATTCTAATTTATCTCCTTTAGTATCAATAATAACAAAAGAAACCTTATCTCCATTATTTAAAGTAGACTGCATAGAATTTGCAATTTTAATTCCTTCTAAAGTACTTTGTCCATAAGCAGCAGTAGACCCACTAAGAGGTAAAACAAGACCTATTTTAAGCTCTGCTGCATTCAAACTTAAACTCAAAATACTTGCTAAAATTAAACTTTTTTTCATTAACTTTCCTTTTATTTTAATTATTATGGATTTATAATTGTTTTATAATGTTGTTTTTGATTTTTAATTTCTTTAATGACAACTGAACGAATAGCATTGCCATTTTCATCAATACTAATTATACCTGAAACACCTTCATAATCTTTAGTTTGATGAATTTTATCATTCACACATTCACTTGTAAGATTATTAATACAAGCATTCATAGCATTAAACATAACAAAATAAGCATCAGCACCCATAGCAGAAAATGCTGGAAGTTCTTTTGTGCCTTTCATTTTTTCATAAACTGCAATAAAATCTTTTCCTAATTGTGTGGTTGGGTTATTATAATCAAAACTATCTGTGAAAATAACTCCATCAACAGCCTTTCCACCAAGTTCAATAAAAGTTTGATTATTTACCCCATCTCCAGCTGTTAAAAGCTTATCAAAGCCTATTTGTCTAGCTTGTCTTGCAATCAAAGCTGCTTCAGGATGATAAATAGGCATATAAACAAAATCAGGATTTAAGCTTTTAAGTTGTGATGCAATAGCTCTAAAATCTTTATCCCCTGAATTAATAATAAGTTTTTTTATAATCGTTCCTTTATAAGCTTTAAAAGAATTTTCAAAAGCCCGTGCCAAACCCAAAGAGTAAACATTGCTTTGATCCATAATAATCACAGCATTTTTAAGACCTAAATATTTAAGAACATAAATAGCAAATTTGTCTCCTTGAAAACTATCTTTAAAACAAACCCTACTTGCATATTTTTTCTTATCTAAAAGTTTATCTCCTGAAGCCACTGGGGCAATAAGAGGAATTTTCTTTTCTTCAGCTATAGAAATAGCTTGAATAGTATTTGGAGTAGTTGCTTCTCCAATAATACCTAAAACCTTATCTGCTGCTATTAAACGATTAACCCCACTTGCAGTTTCTAATTTATCACCTTTAGTATCTATAGTGATGAGTTTAAGTGTATCACCATTTGATAATGTTGGATTTAATTTATTTGCTAATTCAATTCCATTAAAAAGATCTTGACCATAAGCTGCTACAGTTCCACTTAAAGGTAGAACTACCCCTATATGAATATCTTTAGCAAATAAATAATTTGTTAAAGATAAAATACTTAATACTAAAACAATTTTTTTCATATTATTCCTTTAATTATAATTTTATATCCTATTTTAAAAAAGTATTGTGTTTTGTTTTTTGCGCAGGCTCTTCTTCAAGAAGATCTTGTACTTGTAAATCAAGTGCAAAATTTTCACCCTTAATATAAGCAATAATATAATCCATATCATCATGACTTAATTTTCTAGCATAAAAAGCCATTTGAGAAGACCTTGTAGAAGTACTACTATCAAGAGTATAAGATATTAAAGCTGCTTTAATATCTTGAGCAGACATATCTTGCAAAACTCTAGATCCTGCAAGACTTTTTTCACCCTTATCACCATGACAAGTATTGCATTTATTTTTAAAATATATAGTTTGTGCTTTTTGTATATCATATTGTTTATTTGCATCAAAAGTATAGGTAAACAATGATTTTAAATTGATACCAAAAAGTGCAACAATTAAAATTGAAGTGATAAAAAAACAACGTATAAACATAAATTAACCCTCATTATAGAATAATTTTTTATTTTTATCTAAAAATTATTCTTTTATATTATAAAAAACAATGGTTTTTTTTCTTTAAAATATAAAGAAAATAAAAGATAAAACATATTTAATTTATCTTTATTAAAAATATTTTTCATTAATTTAAATCATTAAGAAAAAATTATATCAAAAAAATATAATCCTTACTAGTGACCACCCTTATGTAAAAAATAAAGCCCTATACAAAGCGCTAAAATAGATCCAGCTAAAAAAGACATATCTACAGGGGTCGTAAATTTCATTTGCAAAACCCTTTGAAAAAAATTGACTACTAAAACCATGATAATCACTTTAGCAAGTTTATCTTTTAATTGGTCTAAACTATGAACTTCCAAAACCTTACTTTGTTTAGTATGCTTAAATTCTTCTATCTCACTAATAAAAAGTTCATAAACACCGAAAGAAAAAATAAATAAAACTAAAGCCATTAAATAAAGATCAACAGCTCCTATGATTAAAGCTACAACATCTTCATGTAAATCAACACTTGAGTTAATATTAAAAAAATAATTACTAGTATAAAATATAACTTTTAAAACATCATAGCTTGCAATCAAGAACAAAACAAAAGATCCAATCAAACCAAAAATTACGGGTAAAATTGTAACAATACGGCTTCTAACAAGCAAAGCTTCAAATATTTTTTCTAACATTTTTCTTCCTACTTATTTTCTATTTCTAACCATTTTTGAGCAATACGTACAGCATTAGTTGCCGCACCCACGCGAATTTGATCAGCCACACACCAAAGATGCAGTATTTTTTTATCATATATATCAACACGTATTCTTCCCACATAAGTTTCATTTGTATCACTTGTTATTAAAGGCATGGGATATTTTTTATTTTTAGGCTCATCTATAATAACTATATTTGGAGCTTGTTCTAAAATTTCACGCACTTTTTTTACATCAAGTTCTTTTTCAAAATGCATAGTTATAGCTTCACTATGACTTCTTAAAACAGGTACTCTAACACAAGTAGCTGAAATTTGTAAATTTTTATGTAAAATTTTTTGAGTTTCATTAATCATCTTTAATTCTTCTTTAGTATAGTTATTTCCCATAAAAACATCAATTTGTGGAATAAGATTAAGAGCTAAAGTATGAGGGAAAGCTTGAGCTTTAAATTCATCAAGTTTAAAAGCAAAAAAACTCTGCATAGCATCAACTAATTCTTGCATACCCTTTTTTCCTGCACCACTTGCTGCTTGATAAGTGCTAACATCAACACGTTTTAAACCAAATCTATCGTCTAAGGGTTTTAAAACTTGTACCATTTGTATAGTAGAACAATTTGGATTGGCAATAATCCCTCTTTTTTTCCATTCTTTAATATCATTAGCATTACACTCAGGGACAACTAAAGGTATATCCTTTTCCATTCTAAAATGACTTGTATTATCAATCACTAAAGCCCCTGACTTTACAGCAAATTTAGCATATTTTTCACTTATATCACCTCCAGCACTAAAAAATGCAATATCAACAGGGTTTTTTTCAAAAATATTTTCTGTAAGTTCTTTTATTTTATAAATTTTTCCTTTAAACTCAATATCATTACCTGCACTTTTTATACTTGCTAAAGGTAAAATACTTTCTACAGGAAAATTTAATTCATCTAAAACATTTAAAAGTTCTTCACCAACAGCGCCTGTAGCACCTACAATCGCTATTTTTTGTTTTTTTGGCATTATTTATTCCTTTATTTGATATTTCTTTATTTTTTGATTTAAAATTTTTATATCCATACCTAAAATTTCACAAGCTTGAATTTTATCATAATTTACACTTGATAATATTTCACAAATTAATTCTTTTTCCAAATTTTTAATATCTTTTTTAACACTTCTAGCCTCTAAAAATAAATCTTCTTTGGAAATTTCACAAGCTTGACTTAAAATGCAAGCTCTTTGCACCACAGAAATCAATTCTCTAATATTTCCTGGAAAATCATATTCAAGTAAAGCATTTTTAGCATCCTCATTTAAAAATTTTTCTTCAAAGTCGTATTCTTTACAAGTATTCTCTAAAACTTTTTGAGCTATACCTAAAATTTCTTCCTTGCGCTCTCTTAAAGGAGGTATATGAATAGGAATAGTATTTAAACGATAATACAAATCTGAACGAAACTCACCTTTTTTAATTTTTTCATCCAAATTAGCATTTGTAGCACTTACAATTCTCACATCTATTTTAATACCTTTTGTGCTTCCAAGTCTTGTAATTTCTTTTTCTTGCAAGACTCTTAAAAGTTTTGCTTGAATTTCATAAGGCATTTCACCAATTTCATCTAAAAACAAAGTCCCTTCATGCGCCATTTCAAAAAGACCTATTTTAGTCGTATTAGCATCAGTAAAAGCACCTTTTTCAAAACCAAATAATTCACTTTCTATTAAATTTGCAGGAATAGCTGCCATATTAATAGCAACAAAAGGTTTATTAGCACGTTTAGAATGTGCATGAATATAACGTGAAAAAACTTCTTTTCCTACACCACTTTCTCCAAAAAACATAACAGAAGCATCTGTTTTAGAAACTTTTTGACTCAAATTTAAAATTTTTTCCAAGCCAGGAGAATTCGCAAAAAAAGATTTATTATCTTCTTTTTCCTTTTTTTTATTTTTTTTATTAGCTGTTTTTTCTTGTATAATTTTAGCTCTTTTAATAGCTTCAACCAAAGTATTAATATCAAAAGGCTTAGTTAAAAAGTCTTTCACCCCTAAACGAATTGCCTCAATAGCACGGTTTAATGTAGCATTACCTGTCATAATAATAAAATCATATTTATTTTCACAAGCTTTAACAAATTCTATACCATCAATACCTGGCATATTAATATCTGTGATAATTAAATCTGTATTTTCATCTATTTTTTTTAAAGCTTCGGTAGCTGATTTATAAGATTTAATATTAAATTCTTCATATTCTGATAAAGCAATTTCTAAAGATTTACGCATATTAATATCATCTTCTACAATAACTAAATTCATCCTAAACCTTTTAAAAATTTTCAAGTATCATATCTAATTTGGGCTTAATTTTGAATTTACCTTTTTTTAAGATAATAAATCATTGCACCTTGCTCGCCAAATTCAACTATAAATCTTAAAGGTAGAATTTTAACATAAGTTTCACTTTGGGCCTGCAATAAATTAGCATTTATAATATCTTTAACACTAATTTTAGCACTTATAAAACAATCGCTAAGTTCATCTATATGAGAATTTAAAAAATTAAATTTAATAGTTTTTGGCATTAAATCATCAATCATACCTAAAGAAGTACGCGGTAGGTTTTTTAAATCCATATCACTATAAGCAATTTCACAAACCCATTGTGTTGTAATATCTTCACTCTTTGTCATCGCTAAGGATAGATTTTGTTTTTGATAAAAAAGTATAAAATTTTTGCTAGAAAGTTCTGCCCAAAAAATAAATTCATCTTGGGCAAAAAGTTTAAAGCTAAAAAATATTAATAAGCAAATAATTCTTTCCACTTGTCTGCATCAATTTTAAGCTCTAGATTAATTCTATAAAGCCCTTGATTAAAATTTTCATCAATAATACTAGCATTTTTAATCAAACCATTTACTTGCGCAGTAATAGTTGAACTTCTAAGCATAGCATCTTTTACCGTATCTTTACCATTTACTTTCACCCCATAAAGTTTACTAGCTAATTGCCTATACGCATCTGTAATTGCTGCTCTTTTAGCTAATGCTAAAGCTTGTGCACTAGAAACAGTATTTAATGGAGCAATACCTTCTCCAACCGCAGTAAAACTAATCTCAGCTTCATTAAAATCTGGAGATAACATTTTTTCTTCTTTAATGATATTACGTACATCATCTTTATCAACTTTTTGTACAATAATATCTTGAGATGGAGTTGTACTAGCTGAACTTGAATTTTTATTTGCATTGTTTGCACTTGGCACACAACCAGCAAAAACTCCTGCTACTACTAAAACAAAATAAATTTTTTTCATTTTTACACCTTCAAAATATTGTAATTTATCATTTTAAAAGCAATAAGTGTTCCAATTTATATTATTCTAAATTTAAGCTAAAATCTTCTTCACTCAAATCTTGCTCATCATTTTCTTCTTTAGGACATTTAGCAATACTAACAACTTCATCATTTTCAACATTAACCACTATAACACCACTGGTATTACGTCCTGCTTTTCTAATGCTTTGCATATCTACACGTATCATTTTTCCAGAACTTGTAAGTGCCATTAAATCCATTGTTTCATCTACGATTACAACACTAATAAGATCTTTAGTTTTTTCTGTAAGCTTCATGCAAATTACACCTTTTCCTCCACGACTTTGTAATCTATATTCACCTGCATTTGTACGCTTTCCTATGCCTTTTGCACTAATACTTAAAATTTCTTGCTCATCATTTTCTATTACAACTGCGCCTACTAATTCATCATCTTTTTCTTTAAATTTAATAGCTGTTACTCCACGACTTACACGACCAATTTGACGTACTTTTACAAGTGGAAATTTAATACACATACCTTTTTTAGTAACTGCAAAAAGCATTTTTCCCTTTAAATTTGATTCATCATTTTCTAAATTGCTTACATCCATTAATTCAATTTCTTGATTTTCTAATTCTTGATTTTCTAAATTATCTTCATTTCTAATAAAAACTTCACTTTCATCTTTTTGAACAATAATAGCAGTAACTAATTCATCATTTTCATCAAGATTTATCGCTTTTACACCCACACTCCTAATATTTTGATATTCACTTAAATTTGTACGCTTAATTAAACCATTTTTAGTAAAGAAACATAAAGATTTACTTTCATCAAAATCCGTTGTTGGGATAATAGCCATAATTTTTTCTTCTGCTTGCAAATTAATAAGATTAACTACTGCTTTACCTTTAGCCGTTCTTGATCCTTCGGGAATTTTATAAACTTTTAACCAGTAAAGCTGACCACGATCTGTTACAAACATTAAAGTATCATGAGTATTTGCTGTAAAGAAATTTTCTATAAAATCATCATCATAAGTTGTAACAGCCAATTTCCCCTTACCACCACGTTTTTGTTTTTCATATTGTTTACTAGGCACACGCTTAATATAACCACGATGTGTAATAGTTACAACCATATTTTCATTAGGAATCAAATCTTCAATATCTATATCATCATAATCATCTTCTATTTGAGTTATTCGAGGAACATCAAATTTAAGCCTTATTTCTTTTAACTCTTCACGAATAAGATCCTCAAGCAATTGTTCACTTTTTAAAATTTCTTCAAGTCTTGCAATTTCTTTCATAAGTTCTGCAAGCTCATTTTCAATTTTTTCTCTTTCAAGTCCTGTCAAACGCCCTAATTTCATATCTAAAATAGCATTAGCTTGAAGTTCACTTAATTGAAATGTTTCCATTAAACCCTCACGCGCTTTGTTATTATCTAGACTATTTTTAATAAGAGCAATAACCTCATCTATATTATCAAGCGCAATTTTAAGCCCTTCTAAAATATGTACTCTTGTTCGTGCTTTTTGAAGTTCAAAAATTGTCCTTCTAATAATAACAGTTTTTCTATGGGTTAAAAAAAGATTTAAAAGCTCTAATAAAGAAAAAATTCTAGGTTCTTTATTAGAAATAGCAAGCATAATAACACCAAAAGTACTTTCCATAGTAGTAGATTTAAATAAATTGTTTAACACAATCTCACTCATTGCTTCACGTTTTAATTCTATAACAACACGAATTCCTTCTTTATTGCTTTCATCTCTTACTTCTGCAATACCTTCAATTTGTTTTTCTTTTACAAGATCTGCAATTTGCTCTATAAGTCTTGCTTTATTAGTTTGATAAGGAAGTTCATCAATAACTATTACATCTTTATTTGTCTTTTTCTCAATATGAGTTTTAGCGCGTATTTTTACACGACCACGCCCTGTACGATAAGCTTCTATAATACCTTTTTTACCATAAATAATTCCACCCGTAGGAAAATCAGGACCTTTAATAAATTGCATTAAATTTTCTAAACTTGCATCTTTATTATCAAGCAAATATAAAAGCGCATCAATTAATTCATTTAAACTGTGCGGAGGAATATTAGTAGCCATACCAACGGCTATACCGCTTGATCCATTAAGCAATAAATTAGGAATTCTAGAAGGCAAAACATCAGGTTCACTCTCTGATCCATCATAATTAGGAACAAAATCAACTGTATCTTTATCTATATCTTTTAAAAGTTCATGAGAAAGCTTACTCATTTTAGCTTCGGTATAACGCATAGCTGCAGCACTATCACCATCTATAGATCCAAAATTTCCTTGCCCTGTTATACTTGGATATCTCATAGAAAAATCTTGAGCCATTCTTACTAAAGCATCATAAACTGCTGTATCTCCGTGCGGATGATAACGTCCTATAACAGCACCCACTATACGAGCTGATTTGACAAAATCTGTTCTACTTTTTGTTTCATCATTTTGCATAGCGTATAAAATTCTTCTATGTACAGGTTTTAAACCATCTCTTGCATCAGGCAAAGCACGCCCTATAATAACACTCATAGAATAATCTAAATAGCTACTTTTTATAGAATTTTCTATATCTATAAGTTCAATATCAGAATCTTTATTAAAAATATTTTCCATGAAAATCCTTCTATTAGTTCAAACTTTTGATTATAACACATTAAACTTTTGCATCAGCTAAAACAAGAGCAAAAAGTACAGAAATTTTATTTTTCTCCAAAACTTCTTTAGCTTCTAAAATACTTGATCCTGTAGTAACAATATCATCAACCAAAATAACAGGATGGTAAAGAGTTTTTAAAAGTTTATAATTTCTTTTATTTTTTTGACGGAATTCTAAATTTTTACCAGAATACTTAACCTTGTTTTGAGCTTTTAACACATTAAATATAGGTTTTATAAATCGATTTTGAAGACTTTTTGCTAAAATAGCAGAATGTGAATAAAGCATATTTTCAACTTTATCATCTAAAGCAATAGCATTAATGTGTATTTGCGGATTAAAAAAATTTTTAAATTGAGCAAAACTAAGCTTTGCAAGTGTTTTATAAATAAAATAACCATGAAAATAATGTTTAGAATGAAGCAAATGTTGTATTTCATGGTATTTATAAAAAGAATAAACTTTAAAATTATTTTCTAATTTTCTTACACCTAAAGAAAATTCACCAAGTTCTGCGATACACAAATCACAAAAACCTAGTAGAGCAAAAGCTCCACAATTAAAACATTTCAAAGATCAGAAATTAAACTTGCGGCCTTATTTGCCATTTGTTTTATTAATAAATGAGTATAAAAGGTTATTTCTTTTAAATCATTAAAACCCTGGACTTCTTGTTTGGTACGAATGGTAAATTTTTTGTTTTTATTAATATCGCTAACGTGTAAAACTCCAACAAGTCTTGAATGCAAACCTATTGCATCTTCTAATGCATTATAGGAAACTAAATTTAAATCAATCTTACTTACATAAGGAGAATCTTGCTCATTATTATCAAGCACTATTATGCCTCTAGCCTCTAACTCCTGTTTTAAGTATACATAAAATACCGCATTAAAATTAACATCGACTAATAACTTTTTTCCTTTTACGTTTAAAACCTTTTGATTTTCTTTTAAATCATAAAATCTATGCAAATAAACTTTTTTTAAAGCTACTCCAGTGTCTAAAGTGCGTTTATTAGCACAACATCGAATTCCTATATCACTAATATATAAAAGCCCTTTAATCTTTGCTTCAAAACCTTCAAGACTCTCACAAGGAACACATTGAGTTTTTTTAGCAATTTGATTAACTTGACTAAAAGTATCTTGTTTACTTGCGCAAGCATTCAAAAACAAAATCGACATTGCAAAAATAAAAATTTTTTTCAACACTTTTCTCTCCTTAAAAAATTATTTTAATAATTTTTCTAAATTGTATTTAAAATATAAACAAATTTCAAGCCCTATTTTAAAACCATCTAGTCTATCTTTAATATACTTAAAAAAGCCTCTTGAGGCAAACTAACCTTACCTATAGCTTTCATTCTTTTTTTACCTTCTTTTTGCTTCTCTAAAAGTTTTCTTTTTCTAGTAATATCTCCTCCATAACATTTAGCAGTTACATTTTTACCCATAGATTTAACCGTTTCTCTTGCTATAATTTTATTACCAATACTTGCTTGAATAGCCACTTCAAAAAGTTGTCTAGGTACAATTTCTTTCATGATGCTCACTAATTCTCTTCCCTTACTTAAAGCTTTTTGATTAGGTACAATAATACTTAAAGCATCAACATTTTCTCCAGCTACCTTAATATCGAGTTTAACCAAATCTCCCTCGCGAAATTCAATAGGCTCATAATCAAAACTTGCATAGCCTTTTGTTAAAGACTTTAATTTATCATAAAAATCCATAACTATTTCATTTAAAGGTACATCATATTCTAATAAAACACGCTTAGGTGTAATATAATCCATTTTTACTTGCATTCCCCTTTTACGATTTAAAAGGGTGATTAAATTCCCTAAAAATTCGCTAGGAGTTATAATGGTTGCTTTTACATAAGGCTCTTTAATATAAGCTATTTTATTTATGGGAGGAAGTTCACTAGGATTTTGAATTTTAACAAGCTCTCCATCTGTTTGATAAATCTCATAGGTTACAGTAGGAGCTGTGGCAATTAAATCAAGGTTAAATTCTCTTTCAAGCCTTTCTTTAATCACTTCCATATGTAAAAGTCCTAAAAATCCAACCCTAAAACCAAAACCCAAAGCTAAAGAAGTTTCAGGCTCATAAGTAATAGAACTATCATTAAGTTTTAATTTATCTAAAGCATCTCTTAAATCTTCAAATTTATCTGTTTCTATAGGATAAAGACCTGCAAACACAAAAGCTTTAGCTTTTTCAAAACCTTCTATAGGGAATTTGGCCTTATTTTTCACTAAAGTAATAGTATCACCTACTTGCACATCACCCACAGTTTTAAGTCCTAAAACCACAACACCCACTTCACCTGAACGTAAATTTGAAGTTTTAATAGGGTTTAAAGGATGAGGATAAAAAAGATCTTGAACTATATGTTTTTTTTCCGTACTCATTATTAAAACTTCATCATTTTTAGCAATTTGACCTTCATAAATTCTAACTAAAGCTAAAGCCCCTAAATAATTATCAAACCAAGAATCATAAATTAAAGCCTTACTTGGAGCCTTATCATCGGTTTTAGGAGCAGGAATTTTAGTAATAATAGCTTCTATAAGTTCTTTAATGCCTACACCTGTTTTAGCACTCACACAAATACTATCTTTTGGATCTATGCCAATAATATGTTTAATTTCATGTTTTACTTTTTCTATATCAGCATTAGGCAAATCAATTTTATTAATTACTGGAATAATTTCAAGATTATTCTTAAGTGCAATATAAACATTAGCAATAGTTTGAGCTTCAACTCCTTGACTAGCATCAACTACAAGCAAAGCTCCTTCACAACTTGCTAAAGAACGACTTACCTCATAAGAAAAATCCACATGACCTGGAGTATCAATAAGATTTAAAACAAAATTTTCATTATTTAATTTATAGTTTAAACGCACAGATTGTGCTTTTATAGTAATACCACGCTCTTTTTCTATATCCATAGTATCCATAACTTGTGAACTCATTTGTCTATCACTAATAGCCCCACATTCACTTATAATTTTATCTGCAAGAGTAGATTTTCCATGATCTATATGGGCTATAATAGAAAAATTTCTAATATTTTTAACTGACAAAATATCATCCTAAATAAAAATTTTTAAAATTCTAACCAAATTTACGTTTAAAATAAATTAAATTTTACTTTATACAAGAAACTTCAAAGAAAATTTATATAAAGCATAATAAAATACTCTTTATGTTTGAAAAATATTTAATTTTTATGCAAAAAGTTATTTTTTTAATCCATTTACCTTTATTATCTTTTGCCTCAAATTTACAAGAATTTATAATCTTGAGTCAAAATAATGAACAATACCTCATTAAGCAAATGCAAAACGAACAAGCCTATATCACAAAAAATCAAAATTTTAAAAACTACCTACCAAGCCTTAGTTTAACTTCAGCCTACATAGCAAATAATAAAGACCGTTTTATTACAGATCCACAAGAAAGTTTATTTGCACAATTTTCTCTTCATTTTTTACTTTTTGATGGAGGAGCAAGGGAAGCTCATTTAAAATCCTTAGAAATCAAAGAGAAGTTAAGCTTTTTAGATAAAGAACAAAGCAAAAATTATCTTGCTTTAAATGCCATAACGCTTTATTTTAACACCTTGAGTCTTGAAAAAATTTTACTTGCAAATCAACAAAAGGTAGAATTGCTAAAATCAAATTTTGAAAGATTGCAAAAATTTTATAATGCAGGATTAAGCTCTAAAGAAGAATTAGAAAGTATTAAATCTAAATATCATTTAAGCTTATTAGAATTAAGTCAAAAAGAATTGCAACTTGCCTACATACAAAAAGAAATTCAAATCTTAAGCAATACCGATTTTCATCCCAAAGGTAATGCCTTTTTACAAAATCCCCATGAAGAAAAAAATCAAAATTATGAAATATTAATGGCAAAAGAACATATTAATCTTGCTAAAGAAGGAGTAAAATTAGCTAGAGCACAATATTTTCCAAAATTTTACATACAAAATAATTTTACCTTTTATAAAAACAACCATAATCCAAAAATTCCGCAACCTTATACTAATTTAGCCGATGAATTTTTAAAACAATATTCTCAAAATAATCAGTTTATCATAGCCATGGAATGGAAAATTTTTGATTTTAATGCCAGAAGTCAAGAAGTAGAAAAAAATCGCTTAAATGTACAAATAGCTCATGCTAATGCAAGACTTAATGAAAGAAAAAATAAACAAGAATTAATTTTTATTGATAAAAATCTAAAAGTTTTAATACAACAAATCCATGCTCTTAAGATAAGCTTAAATGCTGCTAATTTAGCTTTTGAAAGTATAAATAAAAAATACCAAACAGGTCTTGTTTCTTACATAGAGTACTTACAAGCATTAGAACTTAAATTTAAAGCACAAAGCGATCTAGAATTAGCAAAAAATGAATTTGAAATCGCTAAAGCAAATTATTATTTTAATCTAGGTATAAATCTTAATTTAAAGGTTAAAGAATGAAAATAATTTTATTTTTATTATTCACTTTTAATCTTGCTTTTAGTGAAACAATTTATGCAAGTTTTAATGTAGAAGCTTTAAAACATAGTAAATTAAGTCTTGAAAGCATAGGATTAGTCGATAAAATTTTTGTCAATATAGGTCAAAAAGTTAAAAAAGGAGAACTTTTACTTATTCTTAATCAAGAGAATGAAAAAATTGCCCTTGAAAATGCACAAAATGCCTATAAAATTGCCCTTGAAAAATATAAAAACATTCAAAGTAAAATGCAAAAAATACAAGCTGTTAAAAATGTAATAGATAAGCAAAGTTATGAAAATATGCAAACTGAATTTAATACTGCAAATTTAAATTTAATCGCAGCAAAAATTAATATAGCACATTATAAAAATATCTTAGAAAAAAAAGAACTTCGCGCCCCTTATGATGCTATTGTTGCAAATAAATTTATACAAGTTGGTGAAGGAGTTAGTGGGGTTGCTCAACCCTTAATAGAAATTTTTTCTTATCCTCAAAATAAACTTGTTTTAAGTTTTGATGAAAAATACAAAAACAAAGTCAAAATAGCAGATGAATTTTTATATAAAATCGATCAAAATCAAACACAGTATAAAGGAAAAATCTCCCTGATTTATCCTAGTATAGAAATAAAAACAAGAAAAATTTATGCTGAAGTTGAAACTCAAAATTTAACACCTGGGCTTTTTGGCGAAGGTAGTATTATTACTAAAGATTAAATCATGTTTAAACTAGCTATAAATAGACCTATTGGTACACTCATGTTTTTTATAGCTTTAATGATTTTTGGTTTCATTTCTGCTTTTAATATGAGTGTTAATTTATTTCCTAATGTTTCTATACCCCTTATAAAAATTACAAATAACATTAATGGTGATATCAATTTTGTAGAATCTAAAATAACCAAAGAAATAGAAAATGCTTTAAGCCAGATTGATGGGATAAAAACAATAACTTCTAGCACATATGATAATTTTAGTATTAGTGTTGCAGAATTTAAACTTGGTAAAAATCTTGAAGTAGCAGCTAATGACGTACGTGATAAAATAGGGACTTTGGATCTAGCTAGCAAACCCAAAATTGAAAAAATCAATTCTGACTCAGGGGCTGTTATTTCACTTTTTTTATACTCTAAAGATAAATTACAACTTATGCATGAAATCAATGATAAAATCAAGCCTTTTTTACAAAGAATAGATGGGGTTGGAAAAATAGAAACCAAAGGTTTTTTAAAACCTCAAATACGCATACAATTAAAACCCAATGAACTTAAAAAATATAATCTTAATGCTCTTGATATAGCTAATATTATCAAAAGTCAAAATTTTAAACAAGCTCTAGGAGAACTTAATAACAATGAAAATAATTATATTATTAAAGGCTATTTTGAAGCTACAAATTTAAAAGAACTTTCTAATATACGCATTAAAACAGGAGTATTTTTAAGCGATATAGCTCAAATTTCAAGTCTTTATGAAGATGAAAAACAAAGCGCTATTTATAATAACAAAGAAGGTGTAATTTTAGAATTAGGTAAAACAACAAATTATAATACTCTTCAAATCATAAAAAATGTTAAACAAGCCTTACCTGATTTAAAAAAACAACTTCACAATAACATAAGCATTGACATTATTTATGATAAAAGTTTAAATATTTATAAACATCTTTCCCAAGTAATTTTTGATATGGTTTTAGGTATTTTTCTTACTCTTGTGATTGTATTTTTATTTTTAAGAAATTTCAGTGCAACACTTATTGCTTGTATAGCCATACCTACTTCTATTATTTCAACTTTTTTTATCATAGATCTTTTATCTTATGATTTAAATCGTTTAACTTTTATTGCTCTTACTTTAAGTATAGGAATCTTTATTGATGATGCCATAGTCGTTATTGAAAATATTGCTAAAAAATTACAAAGTTATCCTCCTTTGGAAGCTGCTTTTTTAGGTATCAATGAGATAGGTTTTAGTGTTTTAAGTATTAGCATAGTTTTACTTTGTGTTTTTATACCTATTTCTTATATGAATTCTATTCCTGGACTTTTTTTTAATGCTTTAGGTATAAGTGTTGCAAGCGGTATTGTTGTAAGTTTTTTGGTTTGTGTATTTTTAATACCAAGCCTTGGAGCTAGATTTTTAAATACCAAAGAAAGTCAATTTTACAAAAAAACTGAATCTTTTTTTCAAAACATGGAAGAAAAATATGCAATTTTACTGGATAAAATTTTAAAAAATAAAATCAAATTTATTATTATTACTTTGATTTTTATATTATTTTCTTTTGTTTTAGCTACACGTATAGGACTTGATTTTTTACCTATGGAAGATGATAGTGAAATACAAATTTTACTAGAAAGTAAAAAAGATTTAAGTTTAGAAGCAATGAAAGTAAAGAGTTTAGATTTGCTTGAAAAAATCCAAACTGATGAAAATGTTAAATATGCTTTTTTACTTGTAGGCTATAATGATTCCAAAGATACCACAAAAGCTAAAATTTATATTAAACTTAAAAATTTAGAAGAAAGAAAACTCAGACAAAGTGCTATTATTAGTTTATATCGTCAAAAATTTAAAGATGAAAATTTAAAAATTAAAATTTTAGAATTACCAAAAATAGAAGGTGCGGGTATTGATGATCCTGTACAATTTTTAATCTTAGGAGATGATTTAAATACCTTAAAAACAGCTGCAAATCGTGCTAAAAATATTTTAGCGAGTAATTCTCATATTGTAGATATAAATGATAACTCAAATGCAACAAAAGATGAAATAAGCTTACATATCAATAAAGAAAAAGCAAAACTTTTAGATGTAAATCCTGAATACATAGCTAAAGTTTTAAGCTATTCTTTTTCACAACTTAGCATTGGAAGCATGGACAGGGGTAATTCAAAAGATGATATCATTTTAAGCTTTGCTCCAGAATTTAAAAAAGATATAGAAGCTTTAAAACGTATTAGTATTAACAATAATCAAGGTGTTAACTTAGAACTTTCAAGCGTTGTAGATTTTAAATATAGTAAAGATTTAAAAATCATTAATCACTACAATAAAAGTCGATCTATTAAAGTTACTGCTGGGGTTAATGATCTTTCCTTAGGAGCAGTACAAAAACTTTTAATTCAAAACATAGATTATATTTTAGATAAAAGCATTGGTCTTAATTATGCTTTTTCAGGTTTTATTAATCTTTTAGGAGAAACCATAAAAGGTTTTGCCATGGCCATTATCTTAGCTTTTATTTTAATCTATCTTGTTTTAGCTGCACTTTATGAAAGCTTTATTTTACCACTTGTCATTATGATAACCATGCCTTTAGCTTTTGGTGGAGCTTGCATAGGTCTTTTTATCACAGGTCATAATTTTTCACTTTTTGTGCTCATTGCTCTTATCTTACTCTTTGGTATGGTGGGAAAAAATGCCATTTTACTTGTAGATCTTGCTAATAAAAAATGCCATGAAGGTTTCAATCCTGATGAAGCATTACTCATAGCTGGAAAATCTCGCTTAAGAGCTATTTTAATGACTACTTTTGCTATGATTTTTGCTATGCTACCCCTTGCATTTTCAAAAGGAGCAGGCTATGAATCAAACTCACCTATGGCTATAACCATTATTTTTGGACTTATAAGCTCAACTATATTAACCTTACTTGTAGTTCCTGCAATTTTTCAATTTTGTTTTAAACTTGATAGCTACCTAAGAAAATTTTACGAAAGAGAAAAACTCAATTAAGTATTATTTTTATAAAGAGCTTTTAAATTATCATAAGCGATTTGTATTTTTTCAAATTGTTCTCTTGCATAAGCTTTTTCTAAAGTACTTTTTCCTTGATAAAAATCAGGATGATAAAGCTTAACCATAATTAAATATTTTTGTCTAATCTCATAAAGATTATTTTGTGGAGTACATTCTAAAATATTAAAATAATTATTAAAAAGCTTAGCTAAAGCATTAAATTTCCATTTCATATTTTCTTTATTATGTATATTTTGACAAAATTTTTTATATTCTTCATAATTTACTTTAAAATCAACACAATACTTTAAATGTTCACTTTCATCCGCAAAAGTTTCAAAAAGTTTAAAAGTATCTTCATCTTTGTATTTCAAAATTAAAATATTTGTCGTTTCATTGTATTCTATAATGTGATCTTTAAAATAATTTCTTATATAAGTAATAAAAAGTTTTTCATTAGAACTTAAATGCATTAAAATTCTATTTGCAGTAAAATCAACTTTAATAAATAGCTTAGATTTAAGCATATTACTTTGTTTGAAATTCAATCTAAAAGTTTTAAAATAAGCATCATGTAAATTTTCTATACACTCATTGGTGCTTTTGCGGTATTTTTGATTTAAAACTTTTAAAAAATAACGGCGTTGCGGAATTTCATTTTCTTCAAAAAAAGAAAAAATTTTATTTTTTCGTCCTAAAACTTTTGTAAAATTTTTAGTAATTAAATCTTTAAAATATTGAAATGCTTTAATATCATCTGTATTAACATGTATAGTTTCTAAAGTTTGGACAATTTGCATTTATTTCTCCCATAAAACCTCATTTTCAAAAAGCGAACTCGTGCCTTTTAAAATTTCATTGGGTGTATAATCGGCTTTATATGATAAAGATTGACATTTTTTTACAAAATATCCTAAATAAATATAATCAAGATTCATTTTTTTGGCTATTTTTATTTCACTAAGCAAGGAAAACTTGCCCAAAGAAAAAGAGGTAAAATCAGGATCATAAAAACAATAAATACTTGAAATTCCATCTTCTAAAATATCAATTAAATCCACACATACAAGTTTGTTTTCTATATAGAATGCAAGCTCATATCCAAAATCCATAAAACCTTCAACATACAAATTATCATATTGTTTAAAATTTAAATCATTTAGTATTAGAATTTTTATTAATAACTCTTCTTTCGCTTTTTGAAAATTCATACTCATGGGCTAAAATTCTAAGACTTAAACATTCATCACAATCTTTACAAATTGGACGAGAAAAATATCTTCCAAAACGACGCCAACCTCGTCTTATTAATTCATTATTCATTTTCTTAGAACAATTTTGTATATATTTATACTCTATACGAGACTGCTTATTTTTTAAATAAGGACACTCATCTTCAAGAGTACAAAAACCTATTTCAAACATTTAAATTTTTTTAATACCTGAGTTTTTAATAAATTCAGAAAATTCATCCTGTAATCTTTCTTGTTTTAAAAAAATTTCTTCCATTGCTTTATCTATTTTTATTTCTTGTGTTGTATTACAAGCATTTTTAAATGCTTTTTCATCATTTTTATTTAATTTTTTTGTTGTGCAATCTGCTTGCATTTCTTTTTTAATATTTTTAAGACTATCTAAAAAATCCATTATTTTCTACCTTCTCGTATTTTTTTAAAGTTGCAGCAATAGCAGCTATAACTTCTTCTTTATTTTCTTGATGATGATCTTCTGTTTTTTCTAATAATTCTTGCATATGCGTTTCTATAAAAGAAGTATCTAAATATCCTCTTCTAAATTCTCTTGTTTTTGTAATAGCAATTAAAAAAGGAATAGTTGTTCTAATATCAGCAATTACAAATTCTTTTAAAGCACGCTCTAGCTTATTAACTGCTAAATCGTAACTTGTTGCTTTAACAATAAGCTTAGCAAGCATAGAATCATAATAAGGTGCAATAGTATAATCTTTATAAATATGACTATCTACTCTAACTGATGGACCAAGTGCTGGATAATATTCTTTTATTTTTCCTGTATTTGGAATAAAATTTTTCCAGACATTTTCAGCTGTAATCCTAGCCTCAATAGCAAAACCTCTAGGTTTAATATCACTTTGTTCTAAATCTAAAATTTCTCCAGCTGCAATACGAATTTGTCTTACAATAAGATCAATACCCGTAATTTCTTCTGTAATAGGATGTTCAACTTGAATTCTTGTATTCATCTCCATGAAATAAAAACGATTATAATCATCAAGTAAAAACTCTATAGTTCCTGCATTCGTATAAGCTACGGCTTTAGCAGCTGCTACTGCACTAACACCCATAGTTTTTCTAAGATTATCTGAAATTCCAGGACATGGTGCAATTTCAATCATTTTTTGATGTCTTCTTTGAATAGAACAATCTCTCTCACAAAGATGGATAATATTACCATAATTATCCCCTAAAATTTGAAATTCTATATGACGAGGATTAAGTATATATTTTTCCATAAATACTTCATCATTATTAAAATAACTCAAAGCCTCTCTTTTGCAAGAATCAAAAGCATTTTGTAATTCTTCTTCTTTATAAACAACACGAATTCCACGACCTCCTCCACCACCTGAAGCCTTTAAAATTACAGGATATCCTATTTTTTCAGCAAAAGCTTTAATCTCTTCTATGGTATAAGAGTTTAATTTTTCAGTTCCTGGAACAACAGGAATGCCATTTTTAGCCATTAATTTACGTGCAATATTTTTATTTCCCATTTTATAAATAACTTCAGATTTTGGACCTATAAAAATAATTTTCGCATCTTCACATGCTTTAGCAAATTCATAATTTTCACTTAAAAATCCATAACCTGGATGAATAGCATCTGCACCACATGCTTTAGCAATCTCAACAATGCGTTTAATATCTAAATAACCTCTTATAGCATCTGTACCTATACGATAAGCTTCATCTGCTATTTTTACATGCAAACACTCACGATCAGGATCTGTAAAAACAGCTACACTTTTAACATGCAAATCTCTACAAGCACGAATAACACGGACAGCTATTTCAGCCCTATTTGCTATAAGAATTTTACGAATTTGATTCATAATCTACCTTTTTTACATGTTTATTTCTAATTCTAGCAAAATTTGCTTACAAAAACTTAGTAAAAATTTTAATTTATTTTAGTTATAATATTTTTTTAAAAAATTATTTCAATATAAAGAAAAGTTATAATTATATATGATTGCTGATAAAAGATTGTTTTATTTAAGTTGCATTTTAATCACTATAGGTGTAGTATTTTCATATTCTCTTACAGCCTTTACTGTCCTTTTTCTTGATTATGGAGAATTTCATTTTTTTATACGCCAACTTTTTTTTGGAATAAGTGGGATATTCATCATGTTTTTCATTTCTAGACTTAATCCTAATAAAACCTTACATAAAAAAATTATACTCGCCATTTTAATTAGTTCTTTTATATTTATTATTGCTTTGCCTTTTTTACCTTCTGCTTTAGCCACAGCTAGTGGCGGTGCTAAACGTTGGATACGCTTAGGTCCTGTTTCAATTTCCCCTGTAGAATTTTTCAAAATAGGACTTATATATTTTTTAGCTTGGAGCTATACAAGACGTATTGATGATACTAAAAAAGCCATTAAACATGAAGTTTTGATTCTTTTACCTTATTGTATTTTAGCATCTATAGTTATAAGTTATATTTATATTACACAAAATGATTTAGGTCAAAGCATTATTTCTTTCTTTTTAATATTAGCTTTAGCCTTTTTTGCAGGTGCTAGTAAAAGACTTTTTGCTTTTGGAACTTTAATCATTATGATGATAGGTATTATGGTAATTTTTAGCAATCAAAGACGTATTCAAAGAATAGCATCTTGGTGGGGTAATATACAAGATGCCTTTTTACCTATGCTTCCTAATTGGATAGCTAATGCTTTACGCGTAAGCAATAATAGCGAACCTTATCAAATCTCACATTCTTTAAATGCTATAGCGCATGGAGGAATGTTAGGTGAAGGCCTAGGGCTTGGGACTTTTAAATTAGGATTTTTAAGCGAGGTGCATACAGATTTTGTTCTTTCTGGAATTACAGAAGAAATAGGACTTTTAGGACTTGGAATTATTTGCTATCTTTATCTTTGGATGATTTTAAGAATTTTTAGAATCGCAGGAAGATGCGAGGAAAAACAAGATTTTATCTTTTGCTCAGGAATAGCCTTACTTTTGCTTTTTTCTTTTTTTATGAATGCTTTTGGTATTATTTCTCTTACTCCATTAAAAGGAATTGCAGTTCCACTTTTAAGCTATGGGGGAAGCTCAATGTGGGCAATTTGCATAGGAATTGGCTATGTATTAATGATTTCAAAAAAGGTTAAATTATGACTATAGTTTTAACAGGTGGTGGAACTGGAGGACATTTAAACATAGTACGTTGTTTACTACAAAGTGCTATAAAAAAAAATATAAATTGTATTTATATAGGCAGTCAAAACGGACAAGATAAAGCATGGTTTGAAAATGAATCCGCTTTTAAAGAAAAATTTTTTTTAAATTCTTGTGGAGTGGTTAATCAAAATAAAATATCTCAAATTTATTCTTTAATTCACATTTTAAAACTTTCTCAAGATTGTAAAAAAATCTTTAAAAGTAATAATATTAAAGCTGTTTTTAGTGTAGGTGGGTATAGCGCTGCACCAGCTTCTTTTGCAGCTTTATTTTCACACTTACCACTTTTTATACATGAACAAAATTCAAAAAGTGGATCTTTAAATTTACTATTAAAACCTTTTGCTAAAAAATTTTTTAGTGCTTTTGAAAAAGAATTTACTCCTTATCCTATAGCTGATAAATTTTTTAATTATGCAAGAATACGTAAAGAAATAAAAAATATCATTTTTTTAGGAGGCTCTCAAGGAGCACAATTTATTAATGATTTGGCTTTAAATTTAGCACCAAAACTTCAAAAACAAAATATTAATATTATTCATCAATGTGGAAAAAATGACTTTGAAAAATGTCAAAAAAAATACCAAAGCTTAAATATACAAGCTGATCTTTTTGATTTTACCCCGAATTTAGAAAAAAAAATGCAACAAGCAGATTTAGCTATATCAAGATCGGGTGCAAGCACACTTTTTGAACTTTGTGCTAACAATCTACCCGCTATTTTTATTCCTTATCCTTACGCTGCTAAAAATCATCAGTACTTTAATGCTAAATTTTTACAAGATCAAGCTTTATGTAAAATTTTTACTCAAAATAATATAAATCTTGATATTTTATTTCAAACAATACTTAATTTAAATTTAGAAGATATTTCTACAAGACTTAAAAATATAGCACAAAAAAATGGTGCAGAACTTTTGCTTAATAAAGCCTTATTTAATGATCCTACTTTTATAAGATAGATATCCAAAAATATTAATTAAAATTCCTATAAAAATAAGCATTAAAATAGAACTTGTAAAATTTTCAAATTTATCATGCATTAAACCTATAAGCCATTGTCCTTGTGCTGCAATTAAATAACCAAAACCTTGAGCTAAAGCAGAAAGCTTAGCTGCTATTTGAGTATTAGAACTTTTTAAAGCAATAAATAATAAAGCTATACCAAAAACTCCACCCCATGGGAATCCCATTATAAAAGCACTAATAATAATAAAAATCTTACCATCAAAAATAAAAAGTATAATAAAAGCAAGCACATACATACTACATAAACTTCCTATATAAATAGTATGTAAATTTTGTTTAAGTTTACCTAAAAGTAAAGGACCAAACAAAGAAATTGGAGCAGCTATGAGTTGAGCAAAAAGCACTATATCTGTAGCAAATTCCCTATCAAAACCTTTTTCAACAATCATTTGAACATACCAAAAAAACAAAGAATAGGCTAAAAAACTTTGAAATCCCATAAAAAAAGTAATTTTCCAAGTGGTTGGATGGGTAAAAAGATTAACTTCTTTAAATTGTTTTTTCTTAGTACGAAAAAATCTACCATTTTTAGCTTGAGGATAATAAACCACTAAAGCAATAAAAGAAAAAACCGCCCAAAAAGCCATTGCTCCTGCTAAATTAAAAACACTAAGCAAAGGTATAATTAAAGCAATTCCAGCTATAGAAGAAATACTTAAGACAAGACTATATACCCCCATCATAGTTGCCATTTTTTTAGGAAATTTCTCTTTAATAAAACTAGGAAGTAAAACATTAGCAATAGCAATACCACATCCTATTCCTAACATGCCTATAAAAAGACCGTATACTCCAGTATAAGAACGCAAAAGCTCTCCTATAAAAATTAAAAAAATCCCAACAATAATAGCTCTAATAGGAGAAAAATATCCAACTACAAATGAAATACTTCCAAAAGCTATTAAAGGTAAACTTGTAAGTATTCCTGCTAAGGTAGAATTTAAACCATAAGCATCTTTAATAGAATCTATAATTGGTCCTATGGTTGTAATAGGTGCGCGAAGATTAAAAGCTATGATTATAACAATAAAAAAATTAAGCCAAAAAATCTTTTTATATATAACACCCATTACATTTCATCTTTATTTTTCTAAAACAACTTTCATTATTTTACCTTCTATCATCTTAGGGATCCATAAATTATTATTTTCTACAAAAATATCTGCAGGACCTTTCATTAATGGTAAATCAAGTTTTATGCTTTGATTTGCCTTATTAATTTTATAAATCACACCTTGTAAATTTTCTCCCCAAGAACTGACCAACAAAGCATCGCCATAAGGAACTATTCCATCATAAGATTCTTTTTCATTTTTAATAATATCAACTTTTTTGCTATTTAAATCATAACTTACAACAAGACCATGACTTACACCATCAATATGATATCCTGCTATAAAAAGCTTATTATTTTTTCTATCTAAATATAAACCATTTGGACCTCCAAATTGATTTAAATCAAGCCTTATAAGTTCTTCATACTCTTTAGTTTTTAAATTAATTTTCAAAATTAAACCTGTACCAGTATCACTTAATAAAAGAGTATTATCATCTAATTTTTCAATATCATTTAAAAAAATTGCACCCTTTATAGGTAAATTAAAAATTTCCTCTTTGGTTTTTAAATCAAAACCACGCAATACATCAATATCTGCTACATAAAGAGTTTGATTAAGCTCTAACATACCTTTAGGAGCATGCAACTTGTTTAAAAATTTATATTCTAATATTTTGCCATTTTTATCTAATTTAGAAATAAAACCATCATTATCTTTACCCAAAGGATCAATTTTTTTACCTAAATTAGATACATAAACAAAATTTTTATCCACAAAAACACTTTCAGGATTTTCAAAACCACTAAATTCTTCATATTTTAAAGTGTTTGCACCCAATAAACTTCCAGCAAGTATTAAACTTAAAACATATTTTTTCATTATTTATTCCTTTCTTATTTTATTTTTTTATTATAGAAAGAAAAATTAAAAAAATGTGCTAGTTTTTTGATAAAAAATACAAGTTTTTTGATTTTTGATATTGTTTTGGACTTTGTCCGTATTGTTCTTTAAATCTTTCAATAAACCAAGCTATAGAAGAAAAAGCACATTCATTTGCAATTTCATTAACATTTTTTTGAGAAAATTCAAGTAAAATTTTTGCTTTTTGCAATCTTTTTTCATCCAGCCATTTTTTAGGGCTTTTTCCAAAACATTTTTTAAATTCCTTAGAAAAAGTTGCTAAATCAAGCTTTGCAAAATCAGCCATTTCATTAACACTTAAAAATTCTATATCATGATATCCAAAAAGTTGTAAAAGATCTAAACGCAATTCCTTTAAAATTGTAGATAAAAAATTAAAAAAATATATATTTTTATTTAAAAGCAAATGTAAAAAAATCTCTTCAAATTTCAAATTTATTATAGGATCTAAAATTTGAGTATTTTCTTCAAAATGTGGTAAAAAACTTTCTAGGATCCCTTGCAAAATTTTATCATTTTTTACCCAAAAAATTTCATTTTCTTTATTTATTTGCACCGATTGAAAAAAGTCTTTATATTTATAAATGAGTTCAATTAAAAATGCATTATCAAAAAAAAATAAATAAGCCTCATAAACACCATCACTAAGTCCTATATTGCTTAAAGTATGATTGCCTGCTTTTAAAAACAAGGTTTGATAAGAATCTATTTTATAATTTTTTGACGCAGTATGTAAAATTTTATATCCTTTACGCACAAAAGTTAAAAGGTGTGTTTTTACATTAACAAAGGAGGAATATGAAGAATTAGTTTGTGTATATTTTGCAAAAGTGCAAGATTTAAAATTTTTATAACTTATACCCTTTAACTGTTTTAGATCTTGAGGTAAAGAAAAAGTTGCATTCATAATAATTTTTCCTTGCAAGCTATGAGATATTTTTTAAGATCTTTTTCTTGTATTAAAATTTCACGCATACAAACTCCTGCCACATTTAAACTCTTAAATTGTTCAATATTTCTTATATTAATACCCCCTATAGCATAAAGAGGAATGGGGCTAAAATCAAGTAAAGATTTTAAAAAATCTATTCCTTTTGGATTTAAATCTTTTTTGCAAGAACTAGTAAAAATATGTCCTACAAAAGCATAATTTACCTTATAATTTATTGCCTCTAAAAGTTCTTCTTTGCTATGCACAGAAGTCCCAAGTACATGAAAATATCTTGCTAATTTAGGCTCTTTTCTTAATAAGACAAGAGGGGCATGAAAATAACGGTGTCCTAATTTTAAACACACTCTATCAAAAAAATGCAAAAAACAAGTGATTTTATGTTTAGCACAAATAGCTAAAACTTCTTTTGCTAAATCATAATACTCAAATTCACTTAAATCTTTTTCCCTTAAAACTATAGCATCTATTTTAGCTTTTGCAAGTTTTTCCATATATTTTAAAAAATCTATTTGTACACATTTTCTATCGCTTATAGCGATAATTTTTTTATCCCACATAAATACTATCACTCATTATAGCTTGTAAATTAGAATTTTTAAGCATGGATAAAATTTCACTTACGCTTCTATTGTCTGAAATTTCAAACTGCTCATCACCCTTTTTATCGCCCTTGTGTTCACCTATACCCACGCTTACTCCTGCACTCATCTTACTTGCACCAAGCTTTATAACCTCATCCCTAAAACCCTTTCTTTCACGACTTGAAATAGTAATTCCAGCATAAGGTAAAAAAAGCCTATAAGCACAAAGCACTTGCAAAAGCCTTGTTTCACTCACATCTTTAGGATGAATTTTAGCATTATTTATAATAGGTCTTAAACGCGGCACCGAAATAGAAATTTCAGCATGCGGATAAAGTTGTTGTAAAAAATATGCATGAAGTGCAGTAGCTAAGGCATCTTTTCTAAAATCATCTATACCCAAAAGCGCTCCAAAAGCAACCCCTCGCATACCTGATCTTAAGGCCCTTTCTTGTGCATTAAAACGATAAGGAAAAACACGTTTTTCACCATCTAGATGAATTTTAGAATATTTAATAGCATTATAAGTTTCTTGAAAAATGGTTACATAATCACAACCATTTTCATGCAAAATTTTATATTCATCTTCATTCATAGGATAAATTTCAACACCTACAACTTTAAAATACTCTCTAGCTATTTTACAAGCATGAGCTATGTATTCTACACTTGCAAATTCTCTACCTTCTCCTGTTAACATTAAAATTTCTTCTAATCCACTTTTGGCAATAACTTCCATTTCTTCATGAATTTCAAGTTCATCAAGCTTAGCCCTTGCAATTTTATTGCCTTTTTGAAAACCACAATACACACATTTAGAATTACAATAATTTGACAAATAAAGTGGGGTAAAAAGAGAAATAGAATTTCCAAAATACTTTTCTTTAGTTTTTGCAGATTTAAAAGCTAATTCTTCTATAAATTTTTCTGCCGCACTTGAAAGTAAAGCCTTTAAATTTTCTATACTTAAATACGTTGCATTTAAAGCTTCTTTAACTTCTTTATAAGTATATTTTGTCTCATCATAGTCTTGAATTTGATTTAAAACTTTAGATAAAACTTCACTCTTTATTTCTTGCATATGAGGTAAATGCTGCATATAATCTTGCATGATTAATCCCTTTTAATAATTTTAGTGAACAATTCAAAAGAATTAATTTTAAATTGCAACATATTTGCACTTATTCTTCCGTTATCTCCACCTTTTCCTTGCATAGTAATTTTACCGATTTTTAAACTATCTCTATTTACATTTGATACTAATTTTACTTGTATATTTTGCACATCTTGTAAATTCTGTAATTTAATTTGCACCAAAATAACAACTTGAACATCAACTTTAAAATTTCTTTCAATCTTTTGTGCTTTGATATTTTGAATATCTTTTATATTGTAATTCATAGCTTTTAGCCAAGATTGTACTAAACTATCATTTTGCCAATTATTAAAAGTATTAACTACAAAATGTTCATTTTTAAAACCATTTTTAGCTGTATTTAAACCAAAGTCTATCTTATTTATCAATTTATTCCTTTAAACTTTTAGCAATACTTTTATCACGTTGACATTCATTGCATACCACATTGTCTTAATATATCGCAAAGCACTAATTAATAAATCAAAATCAGGTAAAAATTCAGGTTTAATTTTAGTTAAATCACCTAATTCAAGTTCATTTTTTGTGTTGAATAGACTTTTATAGGTTTTTATAGCGGCTTTATCAATTTCACTAAAAGCAATGCAACTAAATCCAGCTTTTTCTAAACCGAGGCGTCCTCCTACAATACCACTACAAAAATCTATAAATTTCACATTCAATCCCTTAAAAAGCCTGTTAATGGAGAACTAGCCTTAGCTTCACTCACACTTGCTAAACCTGCTAAATATCCAGCTCTTCCAGCTTGTACTGCCAAAGAAAAAGCTTTTGCCATTAAAGCAATATCTTTAGCTTCAGCTATAGCAGTATTTATCATCACAGCACTCACACCCATTTGCATAGCCTCACAAGCTTGAGCAGGAGTTCCAATACCCGCATCAACAATAATAGGTAAATCAATTTCATTAAGTAAAATTTGTATAAATTCCTTAGCACATAAACCCTTATTGCTTCCAATAGGTGCTCCTAAAGGCATAATAGCTGCTGCTCCTGCATCACGCATAGCTCTAGCAGCATAAAGATCAGCATGCATATAAGCTAAAGGTGTAAAGCCCTCTTTTGCTAAAAGCTCACAAGCCTTAATCGTTTCATAATTATTAGGTAATAAATACTTACTATCAGCAATAACTTCTATTTTTATAAGATCTCCACAACCAAGCTCTTTAGAAAGTCTTGCAATACGCAAAGCTTCATTTGCATTCCTAGCTCCTGAAGTATTAGGTAAAAGAATAATATTTTTTGGGATATAATCAAGTATATTAGCAATTTTACCTGTATTTACACGACGCAAAGCTAAAGTAATGATTTGAGCCTTAGCTTCTTTTATGGCTGATTGTATAAGCTCTAAAGAATACTTACCCGATCCTAAAATAAACCTAGAATCAAACTCATATTTGCCTATTTTTAGCTTATCATACACATTTTACTCCTTATTTGCCAAAAGTTCTAAAACAAGATTGCTTTGATGACCTGCACAAATATTTACACGCGGTGCCATAAGTCCATTTCCTATCTTAGCACCATTAACCAAATCCCCGCACACATAAAAATTTTTTGCAATTTTTCTTGTTTGTATGCTATTACTATCTCCATATCCTGCAAGCCCTGATGCACAAATTAAAATAGTATCAGCATAAAATTTATGAAAATTTTGCGCTATCATTGCTTTTGCCCTAGCACTATCAAAAGCCTCACAAACTATATCTATATCTTCAAATAAATAGGGTAAATTTTCCTCATCAATTTTCAAAGTACAAATTTCAGTTTTAATATAAGGATTAATCTGAACAATTTGTTCTTTTAAAGCTTCAGTTTTAAATTTAGCCAAATCACTTATACGATAAGCTTGACGGTTAAGATTACTAGGCTCAACCACATCAAAATCAATAAGTTTCAAAAAACCCAATCCACTGCGTGCAAGATTAATAGCTATATGAGATCCAAGTCCGCCCAAACCACAAATGGCTACGCTTGAAATTTTAAGTTTATCATGAAGCTTTGGGGTATGTCTTGCTCGCATCATAGCATCTAATGCGTCTTTTGGAGGCATTATATTTTTTTCTATACAAAAAAGTTCATCATTTTGACTTAATTTTACATTTTCTTTAGTAGCAAAACCATTAACAATCCATACATCGTTTTCATTTTTGCTCACACTTTTAAAAAAATCTAAACTTGTCATAAATTGCGTATTTAATTCTTTGCCATTAAATTTGATCCTCATCAACCGCCTCCTACAAAACTAACAATTTCTGCTTTATCATTTTCCTTTAAAACTAAATTTTCAAACTCATTCTTTGGTATGATTTTACCATTTAATTCTAAAGCAATAAATTCAATCTTTAAATCCCTTATTTTAACAAGATCTATAAATTTAATTTCTTTAAAATCAAGCTTTTCTCCATTAATTATCATTAAAAATTCCTTTTTTAATTTTTTAAACTTATTGATTAAAAATTCTCCACTAAATCTTTAAACACAAGACAAAGTTTTTCAAATTCTTCTATACTCACTCTTTCATCAACAGCATGTATTCTATCGTTACAAACACCAAATTCTACAACTTTTATTCCATATTTTGCAAAATATCTTGCATCACTTGTCCCACCTTTAGTATTAAAATTAGGGACCTCTTGGGTAATTTTTTGCACACTTTCATTAAGTTTTTGCGCTATTTTATTATCAGCACCTGTTAAAAAAGCTTCGCTTGATTGTTTTAAATCTAATTCATAATTTAAACCGTAGCAAATTTTTTCTACATAACTTTTTACATCATCTAAATTTGTATCAGGAGAATTGCGAACATTAAACATTAATTTTAAATCATTAGGAGTAACATTACTTACTTGCATACCTGCACGAATATCAGTTATAACTATTTTTGAAGGACTAAATTCAGCACTACCTGGATCAAGATCAAAACCAGCTAAAAGTTTTAAAACTGGTGCAAAATCATGGACAGGATTAATACATTTTTCAGGATAAGCCGCATGCCCTTGTTTGCCACATATTAAAAGTTTACCATTAATAGAACCACGTCTACCTATTTTAATACTATCACCTATTTTTTTTACACAAGTTGGCTCTGCAACTACTGCATAATCAGGTAAAATACCTTTTTCTTCCATCCATTCTAAAACCGCTTTAGTACCATATATAGCCTCACCTTCTTCATCACTAGTAATAATAAGACTCAATCTTGATCCTTTAAAATCAGCATTTTTAACTGCGTATACAAAAGCAGCAACACCACTTTTCATATCCTGTGCACCTCTTGCATAAATATAATCTTCTTTTTCCAAGGGTTTAAAAGGATCACTTATCCATCCTTCACCTGGAGGTACCACATCTATATGTCCTCCAAAAGCTAAATGTTCTCCTTCATCTTTAAATTTTTTAGTAAGCAAAAGATTTTTAATACTTTCTTTTTCTATAAAAAAAGCTTCAAAATCATTAAGCTCCATAGCTATAAAATTTAAAGCTCCATCATCATTTGGAGTAATTGATTTAAATTTTAAAAGCTCAATTAAGAATTCTTTTGCATTCATTTTTTTATCCTATAAAAATTTTATATAATAAGCTTAAAGCAAAATACTCTATAATTATAGCTGAAAATATATTGATTATAAAAATAACTCGCGCATTAAAAAAATAACTATATCTTGCCACCATAAAAGCTAAAGCACAAATCCAAATAAGAATAGCAACAATAAGCCCTAAAGTCATAAAATAATTATGTTTGTTACTTAAAACCACACTTGCTGTACTTAACCAAAAACCTATAACAAAAGGATTAAAACCATTTAAAAAAGCTCCTTTTATATAACTTTTAAAAAGACTTTCTTTAAATTTTTTAGGTTTTAAATTTAAATCTTGATTTTTTCTTCTTAACATTAAATAAGCCATATAAGTTAAAAAACAAAAACCAAAAATTGCTAAAAAACGCATAAAAACAACATAATCTAAAAAATTTAAAAGTCCAAATTGTGCCAAAAACAAATAACACATATCTATACTTAACGCCCCAAAACCTACAGCAATTGAATTTTTAAAAGCTTGTAAAGCATAAGTTAAAATCAAAATATTAACAGGACCAAAAGGAATACTTACCCCAAATCCTAAAAACAAGCCACTTAAAAAAGAATCAAACATTATCACCCTTTATGAATTATTATATTTAATCTTATCGACATTAATATATTTTCCTACATAAAATAAGATAAAATATTTGTAAATACTTTGCTTTAAGATTATTATTAGTTAAAATAAGAATATATGATTTATTTTTAAAACTAAACTAAAAATTTATTTGACATTTATAATTTCACTATTTTAGCACCAAAGCCGCCTTGATTCATAGGTGCATCTTGAAAGCTTTTCACACTTTTATGCGTCTTTAAAAATTCTCTTACAGCAAAAGCTAATTTTCCCGTACCTATACCATGATAAATCAAAACTTCATCAAATCCAGCTATTAAAGCATCTGATATAAATTTATCAAGTCTACTTATAGCTTCATCACTTCTAAGTCCATGCAAATCTAAACTTACGCTAAGCTTATTTGGTTTGGTAATATTAATACTTGTTTTTGGATTTAATTCAGCTATAGGAGTAGTTTTTTTCAGAAATTTTAAAGGAACTCTAAGCTTTATCCCTTGACTTTCAATCATAGCATCATTTTTTACAATGGCTATAATTTTACCTTTAATTTTTTCATACTTTATAAAATCTCCTATTCTTAATTCTTCATTTTGTTGCATGCTTGGTAAAATTATATTGCGTTTTAATTCATTAGCTTTATTTAAACTTCTTTGTTTTTCTTTAATATCTTTTAAATAAATAGTCTTTTTAGCTTCTTGTATAGCCTCATAAAATTTTAATTCCAAATTCTTTAAGCTTATACGCAATTCTTCTTCATTTTTTTCTTTTTGATCTTTTAAAGCATGCAAAATTGCATCTATCTTTCTTTCTTTTTGTTCTACGCTATCAAGTTTAGTTTTAAGCTTTAACTCAAGATCAATATTTTTACCTACGAGCTCTTCTAAATTCTCTTTATCTTCACCATATAATTTCTTGGCTTCACTAACTAAATTAGGTGGAATTTGATAACGCAAGGCTGTTTCAAAAGCATAAGATTTTCCTATAATACCTTTTAAAAATTCATATTTTGGACGTGAAATTTCTTCATCATATAAAGCAGCGATAAGTTCTATTTGCTCATTTTTTGCCAAAAGCATAGCAAGACGTTTATGATGCGTAGTAATAATCATCTTAAGACCACTATCAATAAGCTTTGAAATTAAAACACTATATAAACAAGCTGCTTCTTCAAAATCTGTTCCAAGTTCTATTTCATCAATACCTAGCAATAAACATTTCTTAGAAAAGAGTCTAGAAAAATGCAACATTCTACCTGCAAAAGTTGAAATATCATTTTTAACATTTTGAGGATCTTCTATAATAGCATCAAGTTCTTTAAAAGTTCCAATTTTACTATGGCTAGATTTAATATGCATAGGTAAAAGATATTTAGCTAAAAATGCTGCACTTAATATAGATTTTAAAAGCATAGATTTTCCACCAGCATTCACACCTGTAATAATTAAAACTTGTTTTTTAAATTCTAAGCTCACACTTTTTGGATTTGTTAAAGCAGGATGAATAAAATTTTTAAGTACCAAATCTTTACTTTGATCACACAAAACAAATTCTAAATCTCTTTTTTTGGCCAATAAAGTCCTGGCGCTATAATGGTCAAAAAGATCAAAAGCATTATTAATAAATTTTAAAAAAAATAAATTTTTAGCTAAAAATAAAGAAAAATTGTTAGCATACTCATAATAAATTTCTTCTTTTTGATTTTTAATTTTTTCTATATCATTTTGTAAATTTTCAATACTTAAAGGAAGAATATAAAAACCACCTCCACTACTTCTAGATATAATTTTTGCCTTAATCACGCGGTTAAAACCACCCCTTACAAGCAAAACTTCAAGATCATTAATAAAATGAATTTGTGTATCTATAAGATAAGGCATTAAAGATTTACTATAAACAATTTTTTTAAACTCACTTATAATATTTTCTTTTTTAACTTTCAAAGCTATATTTAAATTACTCAATCTTTCATCTAAACTTTCTTTTAATTCACCCTTTTCATCGAAATTTAAACCCAATTTTAAAATTTCATCATTTAATTGTATTTTTTCTAACCAAGAATTCAAACTAGGTCCAAATTTTATTTTTTTAAGTTTTTCAAAATAACGAAAAATCTTTACAAACTCAAAAATTTCATCTAAATGCAAAATCCCTTGTTTGCTTAAATGTATTAAAGCCTGATCAAGATTATTAAGACTTGGTAAAATAGGAAATTCAACCTTACAAAGCTCATCAATACGTTTAAAATGAAGTTTACTATCACCTTGCAAAAATATATCTTTATCTCTTGCAAAAAAAGTTTTAAATTCTTTTATATAATCGTTTAAATCAAGCTTTACAATTAACTCTTCTTTTAATTCATTCATTAATCAAACCTACAATCTTTAATATCTATAATTAAAGAATTAAAACTTTGATTATTGTCCTTTGAAATAAAGCTTCCTGTTCCAAATTCATAATTAAAATACATCTTAGAAATATTAATATCCTTACATAAAATACTTTTTCCTTGATTAAAAGCGACAATAATATCATTTTTTAAATGACTTTTTTGAGTATTTTTAAATTCAAAAAATACTATTAAAATAATACAAATTACAAATAAAATACCAAAAAAAGGCTTCACTTTTTTACCTAATTTTTTATCCAAAATAAAAATCAAAAAACTTAAAAATAAAATAATAAAAATATAAATTAATATTCTACTCATTTTTTTGCCTTAATTTATTACTAATATCACCTGCACCAAAACCTATAATCAACCCCTCTTCAAAAACCTCTCCTTTAGAAGCTACTAAAAATTTCCCCTCTCTTTTAATATCTTCAACAAATAAAGCTTTAGGAAAAATCTTTTTTAAATCAAGATCTATAACTTGCTCTCCAGCAGCATAAACAGGTAAAATAACAAGCTGATCAATATCTTCAAAAGCTTTTGCAAATGCATTTAAATTTGCTAATAAGCGAGTATAACGATGGGGTTGAAAAATCACAGTAATTTTTTTATATCCTGCTAATCTTGCATATTCTTTAGCTGCGCTTAAAGTAGCTTTAATTTCAGTTGGATGATGTCCATAATCATCAATTAAAGCTAAATTTTCATCTGTATATAAAATATCAAAACGCTTTTTAATACCTTGATAATTTTGAAGTCTTGATTTTATAGTTTTAATATCTACAAAATTTAAAGCTGCTAAAATCGCCAAAGATGCATCTAAAGCTAAATGATATCCCATACCACAAATTTTAAATTCACCCAAATCTTTTAACTCAAAACTTGTAAAAGGTTTAAAATTTTCTATATACATGGTGCAATTTTTAATATCTTTACTAGGATAAAGCTTAATAGAATCATTTAAATAATGTTTTAAAAATTCATCTTCAGCATTAATAACACGTATTTTAGCCATATCTAAGAATTTTGTATAAGCATTATGAAGCTTTGAAATTTCATTATCATAATGTTCTAAATGCTCAGCTTCTGCATTTGTAACTATAGCTAAATAAGGATTTGAATTTAAAAAAGAACTATCACTTTCATCTGCTTCAAAAATAAGATTTTGACTTTCTTTATAAATCATATTAGATCCAAATTCTTTTAAAATCGCACCAATAATCACAGAAGCATTATCAAGCAAAGATACCAAAATACTTGAAGTTGTGCTTTTTCCATGTGCTCCAGCCACTGCAAAAACACGCTTATCTTTTAAAATAAGTGGCAAAGCCTCTTTACGCGAAAGGCATTTAATACCTAATTTTTGAGCATATTTAAATTCAGGGTTTTCTTCTTTAATAGCAGCAGAATATATGATTAAATCTTTATCTAAAACATTATTTTGATGATGAGGAATGCTAATTTGAATACCTTCTTTTTCAAGTTCTTTAGTGATTTTACTTTCCTTAAGATCACTTCCGCTTGCTTGATAACCTTTTTCTCTTAAAAATCTTGCCAAAGCAGAAATTCCTATACCGCCTATACCAATAAAATGAATCTTTTTCATCATTTAACCTTATATGATTTAAGGCTTAAATTTAACATTTTTTTACTAAAAATAAAATATAAAACTCATTTTGAAGGTTTTAAAAAAATCTTAAAAAATTTTACAATTTTAAAATACAAAAATATTTTATAAAATGTTTATATTTTAATTATAAATTTTTAAGTATTTTATCAAAAGCCCAAATTTTCCTTGCCTCATCACTTTTTTTAGGATCAATAATTAACATTTCTTCTTCAAAACCTAATCTACTTTCTATTTCTCCAAAAGCATTAATCCACATAGTATCACCATAAAAATTCCACTCATCTTTTGTTTTACCTATACGATTAACTCTTAAAATATTTGTAGAATTTAAAAAAGCTCTTGTTTTTAACAACTCTTCCCATCTTTGCTTGCTTTGAAAAGTACAAGCACTAGGAATGATTACTAAATCAATTTTTTTAGCCATAATTTGCTGCCAAAAAATATCAAAATGTGCCTCAAAACCAAAAAGTAAAGCGCATTTTAATTTATCATGATTAAAAGTAAAAATTTTTAATTCCTTATTGATTTTATTATTAAAAAATTTTTCTTCATTCCAATGCTCATAAGGTATTAAAATTTGCTGTTCATAAGCTTTTATACCCTTTGGAGTCACTTTTAAACAAAGTTTTTTTAAGGCTTTAGTTTCCACACTGACATAAGGGGCTATAATTTCAAGTTCATATTTTTTAGAAAGTTTGATTAAACTTTCTTTTTTAGCTTCACTTTGCTCTTTTATCATATTTTTTGGCATATGTAAAAGTTCTGTAAAAAAACTATTAATAACATATTCACCTAAAACCACTAAATTTACCCCGCTATCTTTGGAAGCTTTAAGATAATAATCAAATCTTGATTCACTTAAAGCTAAAGTAGGAAACTGTAAAGCTGCTATTTTATTCATCCACTTGTTCCACTTCTAATTTTGCTTTTTCAAGTTCTAATCTTGCTTTTTTAATACTTTCTAAACCTGCTTTATAAATTTTAACACTTTCATCTAAAGCAAGTTCTTGACTATTTAACTTCTCTAAAGCTTCATTAGCTTGTTTTAAATTTTCTTCAAAACTCATTGGTTATTTACCTTATAATTTGGTGCCTCATGTGTAATAATAACATCATGCACATGACTTTCTTTTAATCCTGCAGTTGTAATCTCAACAAATTCAGCCTTAGTTTGAAAATCTTGAATATCTTTTGCACCCACATAACCCATAGAAGATCGCAAACCACCCAAAAGTTGATGCACTACATTTTTTATACTACCTACATAAGGAACACGCCCTTCTATACCTTCAGGAACTAATTTATCTTGCGCTATACCTTGTTGAAAATATCTATCTGAACTTCCTTTTTGCATAGCTCCAAGAGAACCCATACCCCTATAAGATTTATATTGTCTACCCTGATAAGTAAAAAGTTCTCCTGGACTTTCATCAGTCCCTGCAAGTAAAGATCCTATCATAACAGAACTTGCTCCTGCTGCTAAAGCTTTTGCAATATCACCTGAATATTTAATCCCTCCATCAGCAATAACTGGAATCTTAAATTTATTTGCCTCTTCAACACATTCAGCAATAGCTGAAATTTGTGGAACCCCTACCCCTGAAACAATACGAGTTGTACAAATACTACCTGGACCAATACCCACCTTAAGTGCATCCACCCCTGCTTCACAAAGCGATTTGGCTGCAGCTGCTGTTGCAATATTACCTGCAATAAGTTCTAAATTAGGATATTTTACCTTAATAGCTTTAGCTGTATCAATAATACCCTTAGAGTGTCCGTGTGCAGAATCAAGTACTATAACATCCACTCCTGCTTCTACTAAAGCATCCACACGATCAATTTGCCCCACTCCTATAGCTGCACCCACACGCAATCTTCCAAAACTATCTTTATTAGCACAAGGATATTCTTTACGTTTTTTCAAATCTTTTATAGTAATAAGGCCTTCTAAACGTCCTTGCTCATCGACTATAGGAAGTTTTTCTACCTTATTTGTATTAAAAATTTTCTCTGCATCATCTAAAGTACATCCTTTAGGAGCTGTAATTAAAGGCATTTTTGTCATAATATTTTCAACTAAAAGAGAATAATCATTTTTAAATCTTAAATCGCGATTAGTAAGTATTCCTATAAGCTTTTTATCTTTATCTACTACAGGAACTCCTGAAATTCTATATTCTGCCATAATTTCTAAAGCCTGAGCTATACTTGCTTTTGGATCTATAAAAATAGGATCAATAATCACGCCACTTTCACTTTTTTTTACACGTTTTACTTCCCTTACTTGTGAAGCAATATCCATATTTTTATGAATTACTCCAAGCCCTCCAAGTCTTGCCATAACAATAGCTGTTCTATGCTCAGTTACAGTATCCATTGCAGCAGAAATTAAAGGTATATTTAAAGCAATATTTTTTGTTAATTGAGTATAAATTTTTACTTCTTTAGGTAAAACTTCAGAATACCCTGGACGCAATAACACATCTTCAAAAGTTAAAGCACGTTTGACAATTTTCATTTTTCATCCTTAATTTTTAATTATTTGCTCTAAACTTAAAGCACCGTCTAATAAAGTTTGCTCATCATAAGCTTTACAAATAAATTGAGCTGAAATATTAAGCCCATCTTTATCTTGCCCTACAGGTACGCTAATGCCGCCAAGCCCTGTTAAATTCACAGAAATAGTATAAATATCTTCTAAATAAGTTTGCATAGGGCTTTTTTGAGTATCAAATTTAAAAGCAGTAGTAGGTGTTACTGGCATAAAAATAAGATCACATTCATTTAAAATTTCTTCATATTTTGCTTTAATAAAAGCTCTAGCTTTTTGTGCTTTAATATAATAAGCATCATAATAACCACTACTTAAAACAAAAGTTCCAAGTAAAATTCTTCTTTTAACTTCCTCTCCAAAACCTTCACTACGTGTACGCACATACATATCTTTTAAATTATGAATATTTTTAGCACGTTGTCCATAACGCACCCCATCATAACGACTTAAATTAGCACTTGCCTCAGCTGTTGCAATAATATAATAAGCTGCAATATCAAATTTAAAATCAAGCAAATTCTTATAGTTTATTTCATGTCCATATGCCTTTAACATATCTATAGTTTTTAAAAGAACATTTTTTACCTCAATGCTAGCATCATTAACATAGTTTTGAATCACTGTAATTTTTAATTTTTTATTAGCATTAAGATTAGGAGTTGTTTTAATAAATTCTATATTAGCACTTGTACTATCCATTATATCATAACCCCCAATAGCATCATATAAAATTGCAGCATCTTCAACATTTTGTGCCAATACACCTATTTGATCTAAACTTGAAGAATAAGAAGCCAAACCATAACGACTTACTCGTCCATAACTTGGTTTAAATCCCACACAACCGCAAAAAGCTGCAGGTTGACGTACTGAACCACCTGTATCTGAACCTAAACTTGCTAAAGCCAAACCTGAAGCTACCGCAGCAGCACTTCCACCACTTGATCCACCTGGAACACGATCATAATTTAAAGGATTTAAAGTTCTACCATAAAAAGAATTAGCTGTTGTGCTTCCCATGGCAAACTCATCCATATTGCAACGTCCAAAAGGAGTAAAACCATTTAATCTTAAATTAGCAATTGCCGTAGCATCATAAGGAGCAATATAACCTTGCAAAATTTTACTTGCACTTGTAAGTTCCCAACCTTTAACACTAATATTATCTTTTATAGCAATAGGTATCCCATCTCCTGAAGCGCTTAAATCTTTATCTAAAAATTGCTCAATATAAGCACCTATTTTTTTCTCTTGCTTTGCTTTTTTATTTAATTCTTTCTTTAAATTTTTAAGCTCTTCTTGAGAATACCGTAAAGCTTCTTTTAAACTAATCATTTATTCTCCTTCGTTTTTTTTAATTAAAAATATTGCTAAAGCACTAAAAAGTACAATAAATACTATAGTGCCAATAACAAGATTATTTGGAATAGGATTTACTAATATCATTTTAATACTTCTTTGCATCTTAAACAAAGCTCATTATCATTCTCACTTTGAAGCTTCCAACATCTTGGACATTTACAAAGCTTAGCTTTTGTTATTTTAAATCTTTCATCTGCAACTTCAAATTCAGCTAAAACTTCTTCATTTTCATTATCTATTTGACTTACCATAAACCAATCAGCTAATTCTTCATTTGAAATTTGATTTAAAGTACTTTGTAAATTTAATTCTAAAGTTGATTTAATGATTTTATCTTTTTTAAGTTTATCAATTTGCTCAAAAAACTTTTCCCTAGCATGCATCAATAAAGTATCATCAATATTAAAATCATAATTAAAATCTTTTTCTAAGCTTAAATCAAAAACATCTTCTATGCCATCTTTAATTAAAACATTAACATGTTCTAAAGCTTCATCTACAGTATAAGTTAAAACAGGTGCTAATAAATTTAAAAGTTCTTTTGTTATCAAAGTCATAGCCACTTGAGCTGATTTTCTACGTTGAGCATTTTTACCATCACAATAAAGTCTATCTTTACTAATATCAAGATAAATTCCACTTAAATCTGCACTTAAAAAATTCAAAAGCAAGCTAAAACCCTTAGCAAACTCATAGACAAAAAAAGCTTCTTTAGTTGCTTGAAATACTTTAGTTGCACGAGTTAAAATCCATTTATCTATAAAAGAAAATTCTTGTATGGATAAATCTTTTAAATCATTTACATTTGCAAGTAAAAACCTTATAATATTTCTTATTTTACGGTATTGTTCACCTACTTGTTTTAAAATATTATCCGAAATTTTCAAATCACTCGAATAATCACTTAAAAGTATCCATAATCTTAAAATTTCAACCCCATAAGTTTTAGCTATATAATCAGGAGCAATAACATTACCTTTAGATTTAGACATTTTTTGTCCTTTTTCATCAGTAGTAAAACCATGCGTTAAAATACTTTCATATGGGGCCATTTGATTTATTACTACTCCAATAAGCAAGGAACTTTGAAACCAACCACGATGCTGATCACTACCCTCTAAATACATATTTGCTTTTTTCTCTCCAGCATCGTAAAGCCCGCTATTTAAAACCGCATTAAAAGTACTACCACTATCAAACCAAACATCTAAAATATCATAAACTTTTTCCAAATCTTCAGCTTTATATTTTGAATTTTGTGGGATAAGATCTTTAATATCAAATTCCCACCAAACATCTGCTCCATGTTCTTCAAAAATATTTGCTACAAAATCAAAAAGTTCGTTATCAAGAACAAGTTCTTTAGTTTTTTTATCTCTAAAAAAAGCTATAGGTGTTCCCCAATCTCTTTGTCTTGAAATACACCAATCAGGACGATTTTCTACCATAGAACCTATTCTTTTAAGTCCATTTTGAGGATAAAATGTCGTTTTTAAAAGCTCTTCTTTAGCACATTGTCTTAAAGTATTATTTTGAAGTTTTACTTCATCCATTAAAATAAACCATTGCTTAGTTGCTCTATAAATAACAGGTTTATGTGTCCTCCAACAAAATGGATAAGAATGTATAAATTTAGAAGAATATAAAAGTTTAGGACCTAAAAGCTCTAAAATTCTTTCATTAGCTTTAAAAATATGAAGTCCTATAAATTCATCAAGTAAAAAAGAAGGTAAAAGCATTTTAGTTTTTAAAGTTTGATCATAACAACCGCTATCATCCACAGGCATTAATACCTCAATACCATATTTTAAACACGCATAATAATCATCTTCTCCATGTCCTGGAGCTGTATGTACAAGCCCACTTCCACCATCCATTAAAACATGATCACCCATAATCAAAATAGACTTTCTTGAATTTAAAGGGTTGATTGCTTGAAGATTTTCAAAAACTTTAGCATTTAATTTTTTTTGCACTTCACCTTGAGTAAATCCTTTTTCTATCATATTTTCAAGCAAAGCATTTGCAAAAATCAAACCTTCTTTAGTAATCACATAATCTTCATTAGGATTTAATGCTATGGCCTGATTGGCTACTAAAGTCCAAGGAGTTGTTGTCCAAATAACTGCACTTACTTTTGTAACTCCAAGCTTTTTACAAGCATTTTCATCTAAATCAAAAGCTACAAAAATAGAATAATCTTCTTTATCCTGATATTCCACCTCAGCTTCTGCTAAAGCAGATTTTGCTGCCCAACTCCAAAAAACAGGTTTAGAACGTTCACAAAGCAATCCTTTTTTAGCAATATCACATAAGGTGCGATAAATAGATGCTTCAAATTTAAAATCCATAGTCAAATAAGGTTTTTGCCAATCTGCAAGAATACCTAAACTTTTAAATTCCTCTTTTTGAATATTTACAAATTCACTCGCATGTTCTCTACATAAACGGCGAATTTCTTTTTTACTCAATATTTTTTTCTTTTCTCCAAGCTTCATTTCTACTTGTTGCTCTATAGGCAAACCATGACAATCCCAACCTGGAGTAAAGCGTACTTTTTCACCCTTAAAATAATGCAGTTTAATAATAGTTTCTTTTAAAATTTTATTTAAGGCATGACCTATATGAATATGTCCATTAGCATAAGGAGGTCCATCATGCAAAGTAAAACTTTTTTTTGCATTTTTACGCTTTTGTTTCATTTTAGTATAAGCATAGTCTTGTTCAAACCATTTTTCAAACCTTTGCGACTCAAATTCAGCTAAGTTTGCACGCATAGCAAAAGTAGTGCTAGGCAAAAGCAAAGTTTCTTTGTAATCCATTTTTTCCACCTATTTTTTAATAATCTTAAATTTTACTCAAATTAGCTTTAATTTCTACTTTGTTTTTAGATATAATTATAAGAAAAAAAGGAAAATCATATGAAACATTTGCTTTATCTTATAGGAGATGAGCTTATTATCAATGAAAATTTTAAAAATTATATCTATAGGGTTTATAAAAGCAAATTTAAAGAAATTAATGAAATTCGCACACAAAGCAAAACTGACAAAGATCTACCTTTTTTACTTGAAAATTTATTAAATCAATATGATTTTATAACACTTTTTACCAATTCTTCCTATTATGCAACTATAGCTAAAATTTTAGCAACCTTAAATAATGATAATCTCATTTTAAAAGATGAAACTTTAGTACCAAATAAAGCTGAATTTGTTAAAGATAGCTTTATATGTAATTTTGTCAATTCTAGAATTAATGTCCTTAAAACCCACCCTATGCAAACATTACCAAAACTTCTTGGAGATATAAAATTAAATTTTGCGTATTTTTGTATTTTTGGCATGGATGAACAAAGCGCTATATTATTACTTCAAACCTTAACAAAATCTTACGAAGTAGATATTAAATCGAGCAAACTTTTAGATAATCTTACTCTTATTAAAAGCACTTGTATTCATTTTGGTAAATTAAATGGTTTTTTAAATAGCACAAAAAACCTTTTTGGACAAAAAATGTTTTTAGGAAAAGATCCTATAGATTTTATCATTTTTAAACTTTTAGAAAAAAAATTAAAAATTTCTTTTGCTGAAAATTGCACGGGAGGATTATGTGCAAACACCCTAAGCCATATTCCAAAAATTAATGAAATTTTTGAAGGCTCAATTATCAGTTATTCTAATCGTATAAAGCATGAATGGTTAGGCATTAGTGAAAATATCTTAGAAAACGAATGCAATGAACGTTGTATTTACTTTATGTTAAAAGGTATTTTTAAAACCGCTAATCCTGATTTTGCACTTGCAATCAATGGTGCGATCAATCATGATAAAAATAATATTATCAATATAGGAGCCATGTTTAAAGATGGGACATTTATTCAAGAAAGTCTTAGTTTACAAGGAGATATAAATTTTATACAAAAACAAGCTGTTTTAGCAAGTTTTTGTCTGCTTTTAAAATTAAAGCCTGAAATTTTTGAATTTTAATCATACCTTAGATTAATTTTTATCCCATATAATCAAAATAAAAAAGGAATTAATCATGGATTTTAAAACATTAATTTCAAAACGTAGAGCTTGTAAACTTTTTAATGATAAAAAAATTGAACAAAAAGATCTCCATTTTATTTTAGAAGCTGGAATTTTATCACCGAGTTCTCATGGTTTTGAACCTTGGAAATTTATAGTATTAGAACATAAAAAACATAATATTAAATTATCAACTTTATGTTGCAATCAAGAAAATGTAGCAAGTGCAAGCCATAATATTATCTTTTTGGCAAGAAAAGATTTACAAAAAATCATGAATTTGCTCAAAAACAAATACGTCGTTTTGCTGGATCAAGCGAAGAAAATTTTCAAAGGATTTTAGAAATTTATACGCATAAAACTAATGCAATGGATGATAAAGAACTTTATCATTATGCACAACTTCAATGCTATCTTGCAATGATGCAAATGTCTTTAGCTGCTATAAGTTTAGATATTGATTCTTGTATGATAGGAGGTTTTGATAAAACAAAAGTTGATCAATTTTTAAATTTAACTTATCCTTATGAAAGTGCTGTAATTTTATCCTTAGGATATAAAGCACATGAACCAAAATATCCAACCCAACGCTTAAATTTTGATGAAGTAGTAGAATTTTATAAAGGATAAAATATGAAAAAAGAATTCGAATTATTTAATACAAGATATTCTTGTAGAAATTTTCAAAATAAAAAACTCCAACAAGAAGAATTAAGATTTATATTAGAAATAGCAAGATTAAGCCCAAGCTCTTTAGGACTTGAACCTTGGAAATTTTTAGTTATTCAAGATAAAAAGAAAAAAGAAGAACTTTATGAAATTTGTAATCAACAAAATCATGTTAAAGATTGTTCTGCTTTAATCATTATTATATCTAGACTTGATTTTTTAGATTATTTTGAAGAAAAACTTAGAAAAAGGGATATGAGTGAAGCAGAAATTCAAAAACGTCTTGATACTTATATGCCTTTTTTACAATCTTTAAATTATAACCAAAAAATTGCCTATGCAAGAGAACAAGCTCATATAGCACTTGCTAGCATACTTTATAGTGCTAATAGTTTAAATATATCAAGTTGTACTATAGGAGGATTTGATAAAGATAAATTAAATTCTTATTTTTCTTTAGATACAAAAAAAGAAGTTTCTACCTTACTTGTTGCTTTAGGTTATTCTAATGATAAAACAATTCCACAAAAAACACGTTTTAGTTTTGATGAAGTTGTACAATTTATTTAATATTACTTTAAATTAAAGTAATATTAAATAATAAAAAATCATTTCTTTTGATCATTTTTACTAAATCTTTGCCTAATTTTTATATAATTTTAATTTATGCATTTAGTTTAAATAAGGCTTGATATGAATTTACCTAATATCTTAGCAATTTTTAGAATGATTTTAGCACCTTTATTATTTTTTTTGCTAAGTTATAAATTTGAAAATATCCATCCAAGTTGGATTGATTATTTTGCTGCACTAACCTTTTCTTTAGCAGCCTTAAGTGATTTTTTTGATGGTTATATAGCAAGAACATGGAAACAAATCACTAAACTTGGAGCTATTTTAGATCCTTTAGCAGATAAGATGCTTATTTTAGCAGCATTTTTAGGACTTTTACTTGCGCAAAAAGCCAATGAATGGATTATTTATATTATTTTAGTAAGAGAATTTTTTATTACAGGATTTCGTGTTGTGATGATAAGTGAAAATCTAGATATTAGTGCTTCTTTTGCAGGTAAACTCAAAACTACTTTTCAAATGTTAGCTATAGGATTTTTAACTATGCAATGGTTTGGAGGAGAAATTTTACTTTATATAGCTTTAATTTTAACCCTGGTTTCTGGATTTGAATATATATATATTTATATTAAAGCACAAAAAGGAAAAAAATGAAATCTTTATTATTTTTATTTGCCATTTTAGTTTTAGGAATTCAATTTTATTCCATAGAATTTCTAGCTACTGTTTTAGTTATTTCTTTTTTAATTTTTTTTCACGAATTGGGTCATTTCTTGGCTGCACGTTCTTTAGGTGTAAAAGTAGAAATTTTTAGTATAGGATTTGGTAAAAGTCTTATAGAAAAAACAATTAGGGGAACAAAATATCGCTTAAGTGCTTTACCATTTGGAGGATATGTTAAACTTAAAGGACAAGATGATATGCATGCTAATATTGAAAATTTTGATCAAGATAGTTATAGCATTTTAAGTCCTTTTAAAAAAATCTACATCCTTTTTGCAGGATCTTTTTTTAATCTTATTTTAGCTTTTCTTCTTTATATTATTATAGCTCATTTAGGCATAGAAAAATTGAGTCCTCAAATAGGAAGCATAACACCTAATTCTGCTGCACAACAAGCAGGACTTGAAATCAAAGATACAATTTTAACAATTAATGGAATAAAAATTCAAAGTTTTGATGAAATTGCTAAATATCTAACTTTAAAACCTTTAAATATTATAATAGATAGAAAAGGAGAAATATTAGAATTTAATATTACTCCAAAATTAGGACAAGGGTATAATGATTTTGGGCAAACGATTTCTAAGGCTCAGCTTGGTATCACTCCAAGTGGAAACAATGTACTCATTAAGCATCAAGGTTTAGAAAGTATTAAATATGCAGCAAATCAAAGTATTGAAGCTTCTACACTTATTATAAAAGGCATAATTAAACTTCTTAGTGGAGAAATTGAAGCAAAAAATTTAGGAGGTATTATCACAATGACAGATCTTACCTCAAAAGCAGCTCAAAACAGTTTTGCCTTACTTTTATTTATTACAGCTTTAATTTCTATTAATTTAGGTATTTTAAATTTACTACCTATACCTATGCTTGATGGAGGGCATATATTTTTTAATATTTACGAAGTAATTTTTAAACAAAAAATACCATTAAAAGCTTTTGAATATTTAAATTACGGTGGAATGGCTTTACTATTAAGCTTAATGCTTTTTGCAACCTATAATGATATACTAAGGATAATAGGTGGATAAAAAATTTCACTACCCTACTCCAAATTTCAACGATATAAAAAAAAGTATTGTTTTTTGGCGCTATTTACGCTTCCAAGCAAGAAAATTTTTATACTTTCCTCAAGTAAAATTTCTTGAAAAAACATTAAATGATAAAAACAATGTACATTTAAAAGATTTTTTCTCCCAAAGACCTTATGCTTGTTATAATGTAATAAGAAGATTTTGCGATAAAAGTTTTAAAGCCAATAAACGCGTTAAAACAATTATTCACGATGTTAACCGAGGTCTTTTTTATTTTAAATTTTTACCTAAAGATCAATTGATTTTTTCTTTTGACGAAGATTTTAAGCTTTTTTTAGGTTATAATCAACATACTTTTGAAGAAGGTTTTTGGGCTTTTTTTTTAAAATACAAAGAACTCATCATTATACAATGTAATTTTTGCTTTACTTTAGAAAACAATCTTTTACTCTCTTGCATACAAGGCTATCAATATAAAGACTTTAATGTTTTAGCAATCAATAAAATTTTCACTAAAAAATATTATGGCTTGCGTCCCATTGCTTTACTTATAGAATGTTCTAAAATGCTTAGTCAGTCATTAAAACTCCATGCAACTTTAGGCGTACATGAAAAAAATCAAATCCGATCTCAAAAAGGAGAGGAAAAAGGTTATTTTGTAAATTACCAAAAAATATGGCTAGAAAATGGAGGTGAATTGATAAAAATAAACAAACATAAATATTATAAACTAATATATTCTCAAAAAAATATAGAAGAAATTCCCAGTCATAAACGTTCTATGTATAAAAAACGTTTTAACTTATTTGAAGAAATTAAGCAAAATTTAAAACAAATTTTTACATTTTAATATAATTTTTCAAAGTTCCATATACTTAATTTATTCAAGTATAAATTAAGTATATTTTGATATAATTAAGCATTGCATTATGCAAAATCCTTGCTCATTAAAATATGGGCTTAATATCCATAAGGAGAAAAATTGAAACATTACGAAGTTTTATTTATTTTAAAACCTACATTTACTGAAGAAGAAGTAAATGCAAAGTTGGAATTCATTAAAGAAACCCTAACCAAAAATGGAGCAGAAATTGAAACTATTGTTCCAATGGGCACTAGAAAATTAGCGTATAAAATCAAAAAATACGAAAGAGGAATTTATTTTGTAATTTACTTTAAAGCTCCTACAAAACTCATTGCCGAGCTTGAAAGAGTCTTAAGAATCACTGAAGAGATTATAAGATTTTTAATTGTAAAATATGAAAATAAAAAAGAAATCGCAGCTTGGGAGAAATTAAGCCACGGAATCAAGCAATCTAAAAAAGAAATCAAACCTTTAGATGCTCCTGAAAATCAATAAGGAAAAAAATGTTTAATAAAGTTGTTTTGGTTGGAAATCTTACACGTGATATAGAAATGCGTTATGCGCAAAGTGGAAGTGCCATTGGAGCTTCAGCCATAGCAGTTACAAGAAGATTTACTACAAATGGCGAAAAAAGAGAAGAAACTTGCTTTATTGATATAAGTTTTTATGGTCGTACTGCAGAAATAGCAAATCAATATCTTAGCAAAGGTTCAAAAGTTCTAATAGAGGGACGTCTTAGATTTGAACAATGGAACGATCAAAATGGACAAAACCGTTCTAAACATAGCATACAAGTTGAAAATATGGAAATGCTTAATAGCTCTAATATTCAACAAGGGGGAAATAATAATTTTTCAAATAACCCTTATCATTCAAACTATGAAAATCAAAACTATGATCCTTATATGAACGAAAACCAACATGTTAACAAACCTAAATCTTATTCAACTCCACAAAAAAACCAAAATCTACAATATGAAGAAAAATTAAAAGAAATTGATGTCGATGCCTATGACAACGATGATACGAATTTACCATTTTGAAAGGATAAACTATGGCAGAAAAAAGAAAATATTCACGTAAATATTGCAAATACACTGAAGCAAAAGTTGAATTTATTGATTATAAAGACACAGCAATGTTAAAACACGCTTTGTCTGAAAGATTTAAAATCATGCCACGCCGTTTAACAGGAACAAGCAAGAAATACCAAGAAATGGTAGAAACTGCAATCAAACGTGCAAGACATGTAGCACTTATCCCTTATATAGTGGATAGAAAAAATGTGGTAAACAATCCTTTTGAAGGATTATAAAAAACTTTCCTGCTTCTTAAAAAAGCAGGAAAATGCTATTTCTTATATTAAAGCGTATTTTAATACTTGATCAAAAATATCAACTGGTATAATTTGCATATTTTCTTTAACCTCATCAGGAATATCTTTTAAATCCCTATCATAATTTTTCCTTGGAATTAAAGCGATTTTTATATCTGCTTTATAAGCTGCAATTAACTTTTCTTTTAAACCACCTATTGGCAAAACCCTACCTTTTAGATCTATTTCACCTGTCATTGCTATATCAGATCTAACTTTTTTATCACTAAATACTGAAGCAATAGCCGTACTCATAGTAATACCAGCGCTTGGACCATCTTTTGGTGTAGCTCCATCTGGAACATGTATATGAAGATTATAACTATCATACACACGAATTTTAGGATCAATAATCATTTTTTTTGGTATTTTAATCTTATCTTCATCGATTAAAACCTTAATCATACTTAAAGCAATTTGAGCCGACTCTTTCATTACATCCCCCAAACTTCCAGTAAGTGTCAATTCTCCTTTACCTTTGATCTTTATAGCTTCTATTTTTAAAACATCTCCACCTACACTTGTCCAAGCTAAACCATTAACTTGACCAATTTGATTTTCTCCATTGTTTTTTTCTATTTCAAAAACTTTTTTATCTAGAAATTCATTTAAATTTTGATCATCAATATTAACTTTTTTAATATTCTCTAAAAGTAATTTTTTAACACTCTTACGACATAATTCTGCTACTTTACGACGTAAATTTCTAACACCTGATTCACGAGTATAATCACTAATAATTAATTCTATAGTCTCATCATTAATAGACATTTCATTCGATTTTAAACCATGCTTTTTGAGTTCATCTGGAATTAAATATTTTTTCATAATATGAAATTTTTCACCAGGAGTATAAGAACTTAATTCTATAAATTCCATTCTATCTCTTAAAGCAGCTGGAATATTACTAATATCATTAGCTGTAGCTATAAAAATAACCTTACTTAAATCAATATTAAAATTTAAATAATAATCCCTAAATTTAGAATTTTGTTCTGGATCTAAAATTTCTAAAAGTACTGCACTAGGATCACCTCTGAAACTACGATTTAACTTATCAATTTCATCTAAAACTATTACAGGATTAATTTGTTGCGCTTCTATAAGTCCTTGAGTAATGCGTCCTGGCATAGCACCTATATAAGTTCTACGATGTCCACGCAGCTCATTAACATCCTCAAGCCCGCCTAAAGCAATACGAATTAATTCTCTTTTTAAGGCTTTTGCAACAGAATTAGCTAAAGAAGTTTTACCTACTCCTGGAGGTCCATAAAGACAAAGAATCACTTTAGCACCATCTTTATCTGCAATTTTTCTTTTTTCTAAAAATTCTCTTACAGCAAAATATTCCTCTATACGTTCTTTAGGTTTATTTAATGCATAATGATCATTATTAAGTTGTTTTAAAACCTCTTTAATATTGAGTTTTTTCTTAGAGAATTTTTCAAAAGGAACATCTAATGCCGTTTCTATATAAGTTTGAATCATTGAGGCTTCAGAATTATCTTGATGAATGCGTTCAAATTTTTCAATTTGTTTTTTAATTTCTTTATAAGCATCTTCATGCATAAATTTTTTCTTAGATTCTAAACGTTTTTGATATTCTTTTACCTCATCTTCTTTTTGACTATCTGAACCAAGTTCTTTTTGGATTTGCCTTAATTGCTCTTTTAAAAAATATTCTTTATTAACTTTATCTATACGCGAATGCACTTTATTTTTAATCTCTTTTTGGATTTTGTTTGCTTCAATTTCTTGAACAATCAAATCTATCAATTTTAATAATTTTTGTTCAAGATTTATCAATATAAAAAATTCATAAGCAAGTTGCTTTTTCATACGTATAGTATTTAAAATCAAATCACAAATTCTAGATGCATCAAAACCTTCTTCAATAGTTCTTAAAAGATCAGGAGAAAAATAATGACTAATATTAGCTAAATGTTTTACCTTTTCTTTTAAAACATCAAGAAGTGCTTCTTTCTTAGTTGATTCTAAAAAATCTTCTTTTATAAGTTCTATTTTAGCTTCTAAAGGTTTTTTAGAAACTTGTTCTATAATCTTACCCTTAGCATAACCTTGAAACAATATTTTTACTCTACCATCTGGTAAAGGTACTTTTCTCATAATAGTCCCAATAACACCACAATGATAAATTTCATCAAAACTTCTTCCATTTTCAAGCTTAGAAGGAGCAACAAAAAGCATACTATCATTTTTAATAGCTAATTCTAAAGCCTTCATATTTGAAGCATCATTAATAAAAATAGGAGTAATCATAAAAGGATATAAAAATAATTCATCCTCAACCAATACAGGTAAATTTACTGGATAATTTTGTATGTGTTCAATTTGCATATACTATTCCTTATTAAAATCTTTCAAATATACTTCTATACCATGGAAGCTCTGGTTTAATAATATCTTGTTTATAAAATTCATTTTCTTTTAATTTCTCTTTATAAATTTGTGCACTTTGTTCATATCCTATACGCTGATATAATTCTTCTATAGTCATATCTAAATAAAAAACAGCTAAATTAAATTTAGTAAGCATGGTTTGAACCAAAGGCTGATATTGAGTATAAGGATAATCTTTTAAAAAATCATCTATTTCTTTTTGACTTTGAAGCATTAAAGCTTGATTACGATTAGGTACTGCAAAAGCATCAAATTTCGCTTTAATTTTAAGATAGCGAATAAAATCTGCATTGCGAGAATTTCCAAATTTTTTATTATATTCATCTAAATAAAACTCTGCTAATTTATATTCTTCTTCATCTATGTGAGCCTGTGCTAAAATGATTAAAGTGGTTTCTAATAAAGGGTCAGAAACATGTTCACTCGCCATACCATTATAATGATCATCAGCTTTTTCTAAATCTTTATCGTTTAAATCTTTAATGATTTGCTTATACCATTGACTAGCACTAAGATTATACAAACCTTCATTAGTTTTTGTACTACAGGCACTAAAACAAATTCCTATAAAAATTAGCAAAAAAATACTTTTTCTCATCTTTTACCTTGAAATTAATTCTTAAAAAATTTGTATTGTAACTATTTAATAATTATGTTCTTCTAAAATTATAATAAATTTAATTAAATAATTTTAAAATTTCACAACTATTATTACTTATTTTATGCTAGAATATGCACTATTATAAAACCGGAGGAGAAAACATGACTTTAGCGGTTAAATGTCCTATATTAGGTTTTGAAGAAACCAAAAATATGGAATTTTCAACTATTGATGAAGTATTTGTAAGACTTAAAAGTCTTGATGGAAAAGATTTTTCTTTTGTTTTAATTAATCCTTATTTAATTAGACCTGATTATGAATTTGATATACCTACTTATTATCAAGAACTTCTTTCTTTAACACCAGAATCTAATATGAAAATTTTTAATATAGTAGCCATAGCAAAAAGCATAGAAGAATCTACTGTCAACTTCTTAGCTCCTATAGTTATCAATCTTGATAATAATGCCATGGTACAAGTAATTTTAGATACAATCAATTATCCTGACTTTTTCCAGGCTGAACAAATTGCAAATTACATCAAAAAATAAGATCTATATATTAGCCAATGGGTCTATGGCAAAAGCTTTAGCCTATGGATTAAAAAATGATTATGAAATCTACATAGTAGGAAGAAATTTAGAGAAACTTCAAATATTAGCCCAAGAGGGTTTTAAAATTTTACTTTATCAAGATTTTAATATACAAGATAAAGACATAATTTTAGCTTTTAAACCCTATGCTTTAGAAAATATATCTAAGTGTTTAAAAGGTCAAGCACGCATTTTAATTTCTGTTTTAGCTAATACAGATTTTGAAAAACTACAAGTCATTCATGCTCAAAATTATGTAAGAATCATGCCTAATATAGCGGCCAAATATCAAGCTTCAACCACACCTTATATACTTAAAAATTCTCTTTTTAATAATGAAATTTTAGAAATTTTAAATACTTTTGGTTTAGCCTATGAATTAGAAAATGAAGAACAAATGGGTGCTGCTATGGCAATTAGTGGTTGCGCTCCCGCTTTTTTAGCTCTCGTAGCAGAAAGTATTGCTAATGCTGGAGTTTGCGAAGGTTTACCCAAAGAACTTAGCTTAAATCTTACTCGGTCTTTATTTCAAAGTTCAAGTACCTTGCTTAAACATGAACATCCAGCCATTATTAGGGAAAATATTTGCTCTCCTAGTGGTGTTACCATAAAAGGTATTAAAGTACTTGAACAAAAAGGGGTTCGTGGAAGTTTTTTTGAAGCTATAAATGCTAGCAACACTAAATGAAAAAAGCCTTTATACTTATAGAATTAATCAATGCTATGATTATCATATCTTTAATTTTTACCGGTATTTTTTATTATTATACCCATCTTTACAAAAACTATGAAAACTTAAATACCTTTGAAAAACTTTATAAACTTCAAAATCAGTTATATGAAAAACCGATGTTTAAAACCATTATATTAAAAACATCAAATTTAAAAACTATGATCTTACAAGAACAATTTAGTCAAGATCATATATTTAAATTTCAAAAATTATACTTTCAAAATCAAAATTACAATATTTACTTTAAAGAATGACAAAAGCTTTTACACTATTTGAATTTATACTATCACTTATACTTTTTGCTATTATAGCAAGCTTGCTTTCAAAACCCTTAAGTCATTTTTATTTCTTAAATTTTAATATTTTAAAAACACATGATCTTATCACTCAAACCCATCTTAATTTAATTAAAATAGAAAAACTCATACAAAATTGCACTTATATAACTTTTGTCAACCATACTTTAAAATGCTTTTTAAAAGATAGATTAATAAGTCTTAAAGAAAACAAACCCTATTTAATTAACTCTGCTCTTATTTTGGAAAATAATAATACATTTTATTCACCACAATCTGATCTTCAAATACAACTTCAAAACAGAAAAGATCTTTATAATGATCATGAAAGCATTCTTTATGGTTTAAAAAATAAAGCTATTGAAAAAATATTTGTTCAAGAAAATAATACTATTTTAGCAAATTTTACAGGAAATTTCACCCCCTTACAAGGTCAATTAATCATCACTCTAAAAAATGAAGAACTCATCTATGAATTAAAACCAAAATTTAATAATGAGTTAAATCAAAAAGGTTTAATCTCTAAAAATATTAGCTTGTTTAAATTGCACAATAATAAATTAAAAATTTGCTCCAAAGAGCAACACTGTCTTGAAAAAAGATTAATGTTGTGAAAAAAGCTTATATTTTATTTTGGACTATTTTTTTAATACTTCTTATAAGTTTATGGATGAGTCTAAGCTTAAATATATCTAATTATACTCCTAAAATCATTCAAGATAGCTATTATTTTCTTCAAGCTCAAATTCTAAGCCAAAATGCTATAGAATTTTCTAAATATTTTTTATACAAGGCTAAAGAAGAAAACAAAGAATGTTTAAATGATATACATTTTAATTATGCCAAAGCTTTAATTAAAATAAAATATTTTTATCCACTTAGCGAATGCATTGATTTTAAATTTTCTCATTTTAATAAAGATGCAAATTTAAGCAAAGATGGTATTATCATAGCTCACATTAGTATTGCTTTAAATAGTAATAAAAATGTTAATGATGAAATTATACTCACAAAAGATATTATACTTTATCCAAAAGAAAATTTCTGGAATATCAAAAATTAAATTAAAGTTTTAGCAAGTTTAACACATTCTTGAAGACTTTGCTTTTCACATATTAAAACATTATTAAAATTTAAAAGTCTTTTTGCTGTACTTTGCCCTATAGCAATAATTTTATCGTGAGAATTTAAAGTATAAAATTGCAAAAAATTATCTACACTCAAAGGAGAGGTAAAAATAAAAATAGCAGGCTGAATCAATAATATATTAGCTTTTTTAAAAATATTTTCATAAACAATTTTTTGCTCTATATTTATACCTAAATTTTTAAGATCCCAATGTAAAGTAGAAATAATATTTTTTCCTCTTAAATACAAACATTTTTTTCCACTAAATTCTTTTTGAAATTCAAAAAACAATTCCTTTGCATTAGCTTTTTTAGGAAATTTAACCTTTTTAAAGCCCATTTGTTTAGCAAATTCTGCACTCTTTTGTCCCACAGCATATAAATCAAGCTCAAAATTCAATTTAATATTAGCTTTTTTTAAAGCTTTTAAAGCATTTTTAGAAGTATAAATTAAAACCTCATATTTACTTAAATCCACATTAAAATCATAAAAAATCAATTCATTTAAAATAAGATTTTCTACACCTTCAAAAGGAGTTTCATTTAAAAGATAAATTTTCATTAATCTCACACCTTAATTCTTGTGCGGCTAAAAAAGCATCCTTAGCTTCCATAATAGCTCTACATACTGCAATACCTTTTAAATTGATATCTTGTAATTCTTTTACAATTTTTTTATCAATCCCTCCTATAGCTACAACTCCAATAGGACTTTTTTGGCAAATTTGCTTTAAAATTTTAAGATTTAAAAGTGAACTTTTTTTAGTCAGTGTTGTTTTAATAGCCCCACAACCTAAGTAATCCGCTCCTTTTATAAAAGCTAATTGTTCTAATGTTTTAAGACTTAAACCTATAATTTTTTTCTCCCCCAAAAGCTTTCTAGCAAGATTTAATTCTAAATCCTCTTGTCCTAAATGCACACCATCGGCATCTAAAGCTAAAGCAATATCTAATCTATCATTTATTAAAAACGGTATTCCATAATTTTTACAAAGCTTTTTCACTTTTAAACCAAGTTCATAGAAATTTCTTGTATTTAACTCTTTTTCACGTAATTGTATTACACTTACTCCGCCTTTAATAGCATTTTCTAAAATATTTAAAAAAAGCTCATCACTTTTTGTTCCTCTAGTAGCTACTAAATAAAGACTAAGATCTAATTTATCTCTCATTTGAAAAACCTAGAAAATGATTAATAGGACCATGACCTTTTCCTAAATTTACAGAATAATAAATAGCATTTTTTACATATTCTTTAGCTTCTCTTACTGCATGAAATAAATTTTTACCTTGTGCTAAATTACTAGCAATAGCTGAAGAAAGAGTGCAACCTGTTCCATGTGTATTTTTTGTATTTATACGCTCACTTTTAAAAATATGAATATTTTCACCATCAAAAAGCACATCATTAGCATTATATTCACTATGACCTCCTTTAAGCAATACAGCTTTTGCTCCTAAAGAACAAAGATGTTTTGCTGCTTGAATCATTTCTTCTTCATTAAAAATTTTAAATCCACATAAAAATTCAGCTTCAGGTATATTTGGAGTAAGAATATCAGCAAATTCAATTATAGTCTTTTTAAAAAAATCGCAATTTTTTTCAGGCATTAAAGCATAACCATTTTTAGCAAACATAACAGGATCAATAACTACATTTTTAGGTTTAAACTTTTCTAAATTCTTAGCCACACAACTCATTAATTCACAAGTTCCTATCATACCAATTTTAGTAGCTTTTGGTATAATATCTTCAAAAACTGCAAGCATTTGCTCATCTACATTTTTACTTGGTATATGGTGCAATCCAATGACTCTTGTAGTATTTTCAGCCACAACGCTTAAAACAACACTCATACCAAAAAGCTTATGCGCACTAAAAGTTTTAAGATCAGCTTGTATACCAGCACCTCCACTACAATCACTTCCTGCTATTGTTAAAACTGGAATTAAATCACTTCCTTTTGCTTTCATAAAATTTCCTTTAATTTTCTTATATATTGCTCTCCTTGTAAACTTAACCTCATTCCTTTAAAACTCTCTTTGGCAAAGGCCACAATAAGAGCATGAAAAATTTGATAAAGCTCATAAAGAGGGCATTTTTTATTTATAATCTTGCATAAGTTATCTTGCTTATTTTTTATATCACTTTGTAAAAATTCTCTTAATTCTTCATAATGTTCAAATTCATAACCTAAATTTAAAGCCAAACGCATACTATAACTATCTACAACTAAAATTTCTCTTTTGCAAAGATAATTTAAAACACTATCAGCGCTTTCAAAGCCCAAACCTTTAATATCTAAAAGCCATTTTCTATCAACATTAGTTTTAAAATCGTCCCAATTTTCATAAGTATTTAAAATTTTTTGTATTAAATTTTTTAAACGCTTTGCTTTAGTATTATAAAATCCACTCGGTTTAATCAAAGATGCAAGTCTTAAATCTGATAAATTATTAATTTGTTCTATATGAGTAATATTTTCTTGCCTTAAATTTTCTAAAGCTTTTAAAACATTTTTCCAATTTGTATTTTGAGTTAAAATTACAGAAACCAAAAGTTCAAAATCACTTAAACCTTGATTTGCCAACCAATCAAATTCTTGATAATTTAAATTAAATTTTAAAAGTTTTTCAAAAATTTGAGCCCCAGTCATTAAAATTCTCCTTCAAAATTTAAAATACTATTTTTACATCCTATTTCATCAAAGCTAATAAATAAGCACACTATAAATCTACTGTTTTTATTCTTATAAGAAGATTTATTATAAAGTTATTTTTTACTCAAGAATTTAAAATTATTTTTATAAAAAAATGGCAAATAACATATTTAGATAAATCTTCTTTTTAAATCTTTCTAAGGTATATTAAAATAGCTTCTAAAATATCCTCATCATCTTTACTTTTTGCCTTAATAACTTCTTTTTCATCGTTTAAAGTAACAAATTGTATATTTTGTTCAAAATTACCTATGCTTTTAAATTTATTTAAAGCCAAAATTTTAATAATAATTAAAGATAAAAACTGTTTAGTATAAGTATCAAGTTTACCAAAACGATCTTCTATTTCTCCTTCAATTTCATAAACATCATGAAGCTCTTTACACCTACTTAATCTTCTATAAAGCTCAAGCCTTAAACGATCTTCACTAATAAGCTCACTATTTAAAAAAGCATTAATATTAAGTTTTAAATCAAGTTTATTTTCTTGTAAACCTAACTCACTTTTACTTAAAGCATTAAGCTCATATTCTAGCATTTTAAGGTATAAACTATAACCAATTTGCTCTATATGACCACTTTGATCTACGCCTAATAAATTACCGCCGCCACGAATTTCAAGATCATGATAAGCTAGAATAGAACCTGCACCTAAAAAAGAATTGCTTTCTAAAGAAACTAAACGTTTTAAAGCATCTTTAGTAATTATATTCTTATCTTCAATTAAAAAATAACAATACCCTTGTTTATCACTTCTTCCTACACGTCCTCTTAATTGATGCAAATCAGCCATACCAAAATGATCACTTTTTTCTACAATAATAGTATTTGCATTTGGCAAATCAATACCACTTTCTATAATAGAAGTACTTAAAAGCATATCATATTCTTTATTTTCAAATTTTAACATTTCTTCTTCTTGAGTCTTAGCATCAATTTTAGAATGCAAGATTAAAATACGCAAAGTAGGAAAAAGTTCTAATAAATGCTTTTTACACTCTTGTATACTTGCAATATGATTATGAATATAAAAAATTTGTCCATTACGCCTTAATTCTCTTGCTATAGCTTCTTTTAAAAGAGCATCATCATTTTCTCTAACAAAAGTCCTTACATCCATCCTATCCTCTGGAGGAGTTTGTAAAATACTATAAGATTTTATAGAACTTAAAGCTTGATTTAAACTTCTTGGTATAGGAGTTGCTGACATAGATAAAATATGAGAATTTTGAGCAATTTCTTTAAGTTTTTCTTTTTGTTTTACTCCAAATTTATGTTCTTCATCAATAATAACAAGAGCTAAATTATCACATTCTACATTTAAAAGTGCGTGAGTGCCTACTACAACACAAGCTTTATTTTCTTTTAAAAATTTTAAAAGTTGTTTTTTTTCTATACTACTTGTGAAACGATCATATTTAAAAACTTCTATATTAAAAGGAGTAAAACGCTTTTTCAAAGTTTTAAAATGTTGATGAGAAAGCAAAGTTGTTGGCACAAATACAAAAGCACAAAACCCACTTTTAACAACAGGATAAATAGCATTCATCGCTACCTCGGTTTTGCCAAAACCCACATCACCGCTTAAAAGTCTATCCATGATTTTTTGACTTTGAAAATCTTTTAAAATTTCATTACAAGCTTTTTCTTGATCACTAGTATAAGAAAAACCAGCTTTAGCGACAAAATGAGCTTGATAATCTAAATTAATTTCTATTTTTTTAGCTTGTATTAAAGATCTTTTAGCAGCCATTGCGGTGATTTCACAAGCAATAGCTAGAAGCTTAGTTTTAAGTTTTTCTTTTAATTTAATAAAACTTGTTTTACCTAGCTTGTCTAAATTAGGAACACCACCACTTACCCCTAAGTATTTATCAATTAAATATAAATTTTCTACTGGTAAAAGAAGCTTATCTGAATTTTGATATTCTATAGCAACAAACTCTTTTTTTGCACCACCTACAATAATCATTTCAAGACCTAAAAATCTTCCCACTCCATAATCTTCATGTACTATATAATCGCCATTTTTTAATTCATCTATAATTAAAGTATTTTTCTTTCTTATTTTTTGTTTTTCTTTTTGATTTAAAGAAATAATTAATTCTTTTAAACCTATAAGATTAAGCCTTAAATCACTTTTAATAAAATGAATATTTTGCATATTTTCAAGTTCTAAAGCCTTAAAAAGTGCTTCATTTTTAGCTAAAAGAATTATTTTTTTATCTTTATGAAATTGGAAAAAATCTTTATTATAAACACTTTGTAATTCTTTAAAAGTTTTTGCCTGAGGTAAAATTTTAGCATTAATAAAGCTAACATCCTTTTCATATTCACTAGTATCAAATCGTTCACAAGCTAAAAAATCAAGCTCTAAATAATCAAAAAAATCATTAATACACCAAAATCCTAGTGAATTAATATCGTGTATTAAAACATCACTTTGAAACTCTTCTAATTTTTCTTGGAAATTGTTATAACTTTCTTGATCAAAATATTTTAAAAAAGGACAAATTGCAACAAAATTTAATTCCTTAGGAATAGATTTTTGTGTTTGCAAATCAAAATATCTAATACTTTCAACTTCATCATCAAAAAGTAAAATTCTTATAGGCTGATCTTCATTAATACAAAATATATCGATAATATCTGCACGTATAGAAATTTCACCCTTATCTTGCACCATATCCACAAATTCATAACCTAATCTTAAAATTTCATCTTTAAAAGCATGTAATTTAAGTTTTTGCTTCTTATTAATAAAATAATTTTGTAGATGTTTTTTTGCTGGAAGCTTATTTAAAACCGTATGCAAAGGAGAGATAAGAATTTTCTTATCTTTTTCTTGATGATAAAAATTTAAAACCCTACAAAGCTCAAAAAGTTCTTTAGAAAAAGCTCTTAAATCATCGCCAAATTGTGCTCTAAAATCTGGTAAAACAAAAGTTTTTAAACCCTTAAAACAAGATACTTGTGCAAGTAAATCAGCTTGCTTGCTATCTTTGCAAAGTATAAGTTCACAAGATTTATAATTGTTTAAATATTCATAAAATGATGCTTGCATTATTCTTCATTATTATTTTCAATCAGTCCAATGGTTCCTTCTTTAATCCTACTAGTCCCATTAAAACGACCTCCATTTTCTATAGAAATTTTTTGTATGATAATATCACCATTAACTACCCCTCCTGATAAAATTTCTAAACTACTTGCCTCAAGTTGTCCTTCAAAATAACCATTTACTACAATTTTATCTGCTTGCAATTCACCTTTTAAATTCCCATTTTTTCCAATCACAACTATACTTTCAGAATGAATAACACCGCTTAATTCACCATCTACATGAAGCATAGAAGCAAAATAAAATTTACCTTCAATCCTAGCACCTGAAGAAATTACAGTTGTTTCTGAATTAGAGCTGGATGTTGGGCTGACACTGCTTTTATTAAAGATTGCCATGGCACTCTCCTTTCTTGATTAAAAAAATCATCTATATTTTTTCTTTGTAATTTTAAAAAATATAAAGGTTCTAAAGTTTTATTAATAAACCTTACCTCATAATGTAAATGCGGTCCAGTTGAAAGACCTGTATTTCCAGTATATCCTATCAATTGTCCCTTACTTACAAATTGACCCGCTTTAACAACTTCTTTGCGCATCATATGCGCAAATACAGTTTTAAAACCAAAGTTATGCAATAAAATCACATTATAACCATAACCATTATCACTATAGCCTGAAAATTCTACCACTCCACTTGCTGGAGCATAAATAGGAGTTCCAATTTCAGCTCTTAAATCTATTCCTGGATGAAATTCTTTTCTTTTTAAAAGAGGATGCTCCCTCCATCCAAAATTACCAGTAACTCCTTTATTTTCAATAGGCCATCCATTAGGAATTTGTCCTAAAATACTAAGCTGTTGCTCATTAGTAAGCTCAAGATTATCAAGCCTTGCACTTATTGTAAGATTATTTTCTGACTCCAAACCTAAAACTTCTTCAAAAGAAGCTATTTTATCTTCAATAGCTGCATATTGTTGAGCCTTCTCCTCTATACTTTTTTGCATTTGCACATTAACTAGTTCTAATTCTTTACTTTTTTTTAAAAGCTCTTCTCTTTTTTGATTAATGTGATCTAATTTATTATCAAGATACTTAATATAAAAACCACTAAAAATCAAAAATAAAACAATAAAAGCTAAAGTGTAAAAAACTATTGTTTTAATAATTTGATTTAAATAAAAATGTTTTGAACCGTTAATATCCGTAATGGTAATAGTGAACTTATTTTTTACCATACCACTCCTTTAAAAAATTTTCTACTAACATAAAAGATCCAAAAACTAATTTCTTTTTATTTTCTTCTAATTTTTTAAATTCTTCACATTTTATTTCTAGTTTTGATGCAATGCTATAAATTTGATCATCAGCTAGTTTTCGTTCTATACTTTTATACTTATATATTTGTATTGTATCAATAATAGGCTTTAATGTTTTTAAAATTTGAAAAATATCTTTATCTAAATAAGAATTATAAATAAGAATCAATTTTTCACCTTTAAATTTCTCAAGTAAAGCTTGAGCAGCCATAATATTATGTCCAACATCAATAAAAATATCCTTATCAATTTGTTCACATCTAGCTCTTAAATTTAAAGCTTGTAATTTCCTCAAAGCTCTTAAAGTTTGTTCTTTAGAGCTTAAAATTTCACAAGCTCTTAAAGCAAGCTTTAAATTATGTTTTAAAAAATAAGGTAAAGAATATTTTATACAATAAATTTCAAAATCTTTCTTTAAATCAGCACTTAAAGAAGCTATTTGTAAATTAACATTCTTTAATAAAGCAATTTTTTTTGCTAAATTTAAAACACTTTGTTCTTGTTCATCACTAATGAGTGCCAAAGGTGCCATAACTTTAAGTTTTGTTCTTGCAATAAGTTCTAAAGAATGACCTAAAATTTGAGTATGATCTAAACCGATTTTTGTAAAAATATTCATTTTTCTTTCAAATATAGAAGTAGCATCGTATTCTCCACCCACACCTGCTTCTAAAATAATAAAATCACATTCTTCAAATATAAACATAGCTAAAAAAGTAGCATATTCAAAATAACTCAATCTATATAAATCTTTTTGAAAAATTTTTTCAAGTTTTTCATGTGATTTTTCCAATTGTTCATCACTTACAATTTCACCTTTAAGATAAAACCTTTCATTAAATGTAAAAATATGAGGACTAGTATAATGACCTATGGTATAATTTAAGTTTTCTAAAAGTTGAGTTAAAAATCTACCTGTACTACCCTTACCATTAGTACCTACAAGTTGAATTATAGGTATATCTTTAAAAAAATTTTTATATTTTTCATACATTTTAAACATCAAAAAACAATCAATTTTATCATAATTCATAGTTTTCTGAAGCAAAAAACTCTCAACTTTCATCATTTTACTCACTTTATTATTGTAATTTGCTTCATTAGTTCTTCTAAAAGATTCATATTAGGTTTACTTTGTTTATCAAGATAAGTCACATGAATTTTAGGGGTGATAATATCTTGCTTATGAATAAATCTAAAATTTTCTATAGCTCTAAGATTTTTTGCAATAAGCTGAGTCATTTCATCTTTACTTTTTCCAGGAGATATGATTAAATAACTTTTTTCATCTATCATCCAAAGCTCATCCAATTCACTACAAGAATCTTTAAGAATTTTTTTAAAACGCACAAAGATCTCATTTAAACTTCCTATACCATATTTTTCCATAATAAAAAGATAATTAGTTATAGAAAATAAAACTAAAGAATAATTAACCTTATATTTATTAAAATTTTCATCCATCTTATCAAGTTCTTTAAACACATTCCAAGCTTCTCTTTCTTCTATATTTTGAGCAAATTGGATTTGATTGTGTAAAGATGTAATTTTTTCTCCAAGTCGTTGAAATTTTAACTTCAAATCTTCAAAACTAAGCCTTATTTTCCCATTTTCATCAGCTTTTAAAGAATGAATAAAATCTATATTACTTTCATAAGATTTATCAAGTAAAAAAAGTAATTCTTCAATTTTTTTTAAATTATCATTAAAAAAATTTAAATTTTTTTGTACATACATATTATCAACTGCTAAACGGTAATTAATTAATTGCATCAATTCAGTTTTAAAATTATCTTCATTTATTATAAAAGGTTTTTGCATTAAATTTTGCATAAAAGTTTGAATTTTTAAATCTTGTACCAATGAAGGTTTCAAACCTAAAGATAATAAATGAGCAAAATACTCATCACCGTGTTTTTGAAGTTTTGTTAAAAGCTTTTTAATGACACTATCATAATCATCATGTTTATTAATACCATATTTTCGAAGTTGCTCTTCTAAATCGCTTTCTTCATAACTATTTTCAAGTTCTTTCCATTTTTTAGAAAGTAAATAAATATTTTCACTATCCATTGTTTTAGAAATCCGAATTGAAGTTATTCTAGCTAATTCTTTTATTTTTTTATCTTTACTTATTTGCAAAATTTTAGATATCAAAGTTAATAATTCAAAAAATTCACTAAATTGCTTTCCACTTTGTCTATTTAAAATAGAAATCAAAAAACTCACCAATTCTTCTAAATTCCGCACTGTTTTTAAATCTAATTCTTGCTGATAAATTGGCAAAAGCAAGGCTTTATATTTATCAAGCTTTATCTTATTTGAACTTGTAATACCATATTTTGAAGAAATTTCTTCAAAAATTTCTGTATAATTTTCAGGAGTAGGTTTTAATTTTCTTTCTTTTAATACAATTAAAGTTTGCTTTGCTATTTCATTAATATTTGGTATCACGCCTTTGCCCTTTGATAGCTATTACTGAAATAAATTCATCAAATGCTTCACCAGAAGCTGATCGAATAGCCTCATATCGTGCAGAATCGCTAATAATGCTATTAGGCGAAATTTCAAAATTATAAGTCCCACTTGTACTAAAAGTTTGACTTGTTCCATCTTTAAAAACTACATTAAAATCTAAATTTAACTTAGCTTTATAGCTAATAACATAACCATGCTTATCATAGGCTAAAGGAATAAATTCTAAATTATTCATTTTAACATTAATCACATCATCAGCTTCATGTTTTAAAGCAAGCTTGCGTCCTAATTTTGAAATCACCATTTCTTTTAAAGTATCTGCCACAAAAATACTATTTCTTGGATCTTGTTGGCTTAATTCAACATTAACATAAACTTTTTCATCAAAAATATTATTAGCAATTTTTGAAGTAGGAATATAACCACAAGCATGTAAAAATAAAACTATACAACAAACTAAAATTTTTTTCATTTAATCACCAAATTAACTAATTTATCCTTTACATAAATCTCTTTAATGATACTTTTACCTTCAAGCCATTTTGCTACATGTTCTTTTGCAAGCATTAAAATTTCTTTTTCACTAGTTGTATTTGAAACCTCAAATTCAACTCTTTTTTTGCCATTAATACTTACTACTAAAATTACACTATCTTTAATAAAAACCTCTTCTTTTAATTCTAATTTTGTAAAATTTTTACAATCAAAAAGTTCTTTGCTAAGTTCAAAACAAATATGAGGAATAATAGGTTCTAAAATATTTAAAATAATATAAAATGCTTCTTGTTCTAAAGCTTCATTTTTGCAAACTCCTAATGCATTTAAAGCTTCCATACAAGCTGCAATTAAAGTATTAAAAGCAAAACTTTGGTGATATACTTCAAAAGATTTTTTTAAAGCTTCATAAACTTTTAACCTTGCATATTTTTCTTCTTTATTTAAATCTTCTTGATTTAATTTTAATAATACACCTTTTTTCACATTTTGCGCCCTATCATAAAGCTTACAAATAAATCTATAAGCACCTTCAAGTGCATCATCATTCCATTCTAATTCTTTAGCCGGGGGTGCAGCAAAAAGTATAAAAAGTCTTGCCGTATCAGCACCATATTTTTCAACAATTTCATCAGGATCTACAACATTTCCTTTAGATTTTGACATTTTAACCCCATTTTTTAAAACCATACCCTGAGTTAAAAGTCTATTAAAAGGTTCATCTTGAGTTAAATACCCTAAATCTCTTAAAACTTTTTGAAAAAATCTAGCATAAAGTAAATGCAAAATAGCATGCTCAATACCACCTATATATTGATCCACATTCATCCAATATTGCACACTTTTTTCATCTAAAACTTTATCTTCCCAAGTATTTTCATCACTTGCAAAACGTGCAAAATACCATGAACTCTCAAAAAATGTATCTAAAGTATCACTTTCTTTTTGTGCTTGTTTACCACATTTTGGACAAATGCACATTTTCCAAGTTGGATGCCTATCTAATGGATTTCCTTCACCTGTAATTTCAACATCATCTGGCAAAATAATAGGAAGATTTTCTAATTTTTGAGGAACTACACCACAATTTTGACATTGAATCATAGGAATAGGTGCACCCCAATATCTTTGGCGTGAAACACCCCAATCACGAATTTTAAAATTAATAACTCTTTTTCCTATTTTTTCATTTTCAAATTTAGATATAATTTTTGATCTTGCCTCATTACACTCAAGATTATCAAATTCTTCACTATTAATAAGAGTACCTATTTTATGAGTATAAGGTAAATTTTCTTGAGTTTTAATGACTTCTTTTATATTAAGATTATATTTTTTTGCAAATTCAAAATCCCTCTCATCATGAGCTGGAACTGCCATTACCGCACCACTACCATAATCAAATAAAACAAAATTAGCTACCCATAAAGGAATTTTTTCTTTTGTTAAAGGATGAATGGCATGAATTCCTAAAAAATATCCTTCTTTTTGTGCACTTTGTCTTTCTCTTTGGCTTTGATTACAAATCATTTTAATTTTATTTATTACATTTTGATCTAAAACAGCTTTTAAAAGCAAATTTTGAACAATTTCATGTTCTGGTGCTAAAGCAATATAAGATACTCCATAAATAGTATCTGCTCTAGTTGTAAAAACTTCTAAAGATTTTACACCAATTTTTTGTTGACTTTCTTCATCTAAATTTAAAGAAAACTTCAAACCTTCACTTTTTCCTATCCAATTTTCTTGCATAGTTAAAACTTGATTTGGCCACTTGTCTTTTAATTGATCTAGATCTTTTAAAAGCTCTTGTGCATAAGCAGTAATCTTAACATAATATCCTGGCATTTTTTTTTGTATCACCTCATGGCCACAACGCCAACATTTTCCATCTTCTACTTGCTCATTAGCCAAAACAGTTTGATCTTTTTCACACCAATTTACATTAGCTTCTTTGGTATAAATCAAACCCTTTTCAAACATTTTAATAAATAATTCTTGTTCAAATTTTGTATAAATAGGATCTGAAGTTGCAAGTATTCTTTTTTTAGAAAAAGAAAAACCTAAATTAAAAAGCTCATTTTTCATATAAGCTATATTTTCATAAGTCCATGTTTTTGGATGAATTTTATGTTTGATTGCAGCATTTTCAGCAGGCATACCAAAACTATCAAAACCTATAGGATGTAAAACATTAAAACCTATTTTACGATAATATCTAGCTAAAGCATCTCCTATAGTATAATTTCTTACATGCCCCATATGAATACGACCACTAGGATAAGGAAACATAGATAAAATATATTTTTTAGGCAAAGTTAAATCATCTTTTGGCTCAAAACATTTATTTTCATCCCAAATTTTTTGCCACTTTTTTTCTATTAAACTTGCTTTATAAGCCATAATTTCTCCTTACACCATCCCTTTTTCATACATAGCACGATGACGTTCTTTTTCTTGCTTTCTTTTTATTTTTTCTATTTCTTTATTTCTAAAATCAAGCACACTAAATTTAAACCATAATAAAGTTGGACTTGCTACAAAAATAGAACTCAAAGTCCCTATAGTTATACCCACAATTAAAGCCAAAGAAAAACCTTGTATCATTTCTCCACCAAAAAAATAAAGTATAATAACTGTAGCTAAGGTAAGTCCTGAAGTTAACACTGTTCTTGATAAAGTTGCTGAAACACTTTCATTAATAATAGATGCAAGTTCATTTTTTTTACTTGTCTTAATATTTTCTCTAATTCTATCAAAAATAATAATAGTGTCATTTAAAGAATAACCAAGTACAGTTAAAACAGCGGCTAAAGTATCTAAATTAACATCAATTTGAAATAAAGCAATGGCTCCTAGAGTAATAACAACATCATGAATTTCACTAATAATAGCCGCAAGAGCAAAACGCCACTCAAAACGCACAGCTATATAAATTAAAATTGCCACTAAAGACACCACTATAGCCATTAAACCTTTATTTCTAAGCTCATCACCTACTTTTGGTCCCACTATATCAGCACGACGTATTTCAAATTTTCCTGTATCTTTTAAAAGAAAACTCATATGTTCACTAATATCACTACTAACATTATCATTGCTTCCTAAAAAACGTATAGTTACTTCCTCATTGCTTCCAAATTCAGTTACAGATAAATTTTGAAAAGTGCCTTGTTTTTCTAAAATTTCACGAATTTCTTCTATAGGAGCTTTGTTGTCATATTTTATTTGAACTAAAGTTCCTCCACTAAAATCGATACCATACTGCAATCCTCTATCTAAAAGCAAATAAATAGAACCAAAAAACAAAATAAAAGAAAAAGAAATAGCAATAAAACGTATTTTCATAAAATCATAAATTTTCTTTTCCCTAAAAAATTGCATTATTTTCTCCTATAAGCAAACCAAAATCTTGTATTTTTACTTTTCTCAATATAATCCATAAAATAATCAAACATTCCATGCGTTCCCCAAATTGCTGTAATCATAGAAACAACAATACCAATACCCAAAGTCACAGCAAAACCTTTAACTGCTCCTGTTCCATAAGCATAAAGAACCACAGAAGTTACAAGAGAAGTAAGATTTGAATCTATAATTGCACTCATAGCATTTTTATAACCTTGCTCTATGCTTGATCTTATACCCACTCCATCACGTAAAAGCTCTCGAATACGCTCATTTATAATAACATTGGCATCAACAGCCATTCCCACAGTTAAAACCAACCCTGCCATTCCTGGTAAAGTTAAAGTAGCTCCAAACATTGCCATAATAGCTATAACCACTAAAACATTAACAAGCATAGCAATATTAGCAAAAATTCCAGCTACACCATAATACATTATCATAAATATAACAATAAATACAGATGCACCCATTAAAGCTATCATACTCATTTTAATACTATCAGCACCTAAAGATGGACCTATACTTCTTTGCTCAAGAAGCTTTACAGGTGCAATTAAAGCTCCACTTCTTAAAGCCACAGCCACATCATGCGCTTCTTCTTGAGTAAAAGATCCACTAATTTGTCCACTACCTCCACCTATACGCTCATTAATAGAAGGAGCAGAATATACCTTATTATCAAGCACAATTGCAAGACGCTTTCCAATATTAGCTCCTGTATAATCAGCAAATTTTCTAGATCCCTCTGCATTTAAAGTAAAATTAATCACAGGATAAGTGCTTTTATCACTAAAACCTACTCTAGCATCAGTAAGCATAGAACCATCAAGTACGGGGATACTTTTTAATGGATATTTTATATTAGGATTACGAGAATCAGGAAGTAAAACAATGCCATAACTTGCTGCTTCAGCATCACTCATATTTGAAGCTTGATTCATTTTTGAATCATCTACTTCCATTAATTGCAAATGAGCTGCTTTTGTAATACGTTCTTTTGCCCTTAATTCATCCTCTTTAGTTTTAATACCTGCAAGTTCAACTAAAATCTTATCTTCACCCTGTTTAGCTACAGTTGGCTCTGCTAAACCAAACTGATCTAAACGATTTCTTATAGTTTCAACTGCTTGTAAAAGTGCAAAATTTTCTATATTTTTTACTTCTTCAGGAAGAAAAGAAATTTTATAATGCATATTTTCACTTTGCACATGAATTCCTTTAATTTCTTGAAGTAAATTTTCAACCTTTGCAATATCAGCATTATCAAGTAAAATAAATTCTAAAATATTATCATGGATACTTAAACCATCATTTAGTATGTTTTCTTTATTAAAAGAATAATTTAATGAAGATGCAATTGATTTGATTTTTGAATTTACAGCTTCTTTATTATCTACACCCAAAAGCATATAAAGACCACCTTGTAAATCAAGTCCTAGGTTAATTTTAGCTCCATATTGTGATTGAAAAAAAGAAGGGAGTGAAAATATTATTCCAAAAACAAATACCCCTATAAAAACAATCAAGCGATAGCTGATTTTAACACTACGCATCAATTTTCTTTGCTATAAATTCTCGTGAAATTTTTACAATAACATTATCTTCATTAAGCTTAACTTTGATAAAATCTTGCTCTGGTTTAACCACCTCACAAATTAATCCACCGTTGGTGATGATTTTATCTCCTTTTTGCAAGGATTCAAGCATTTGTTTATGTGCTTTTGCTTGTTTTTGTTGAGGTCTAATAACCAAAAAATAAAAAATCGCAAATAACACTACAAGAGGTAACAATGAAGTTAAAATTGAATTTTCTGCCATATTTTTCCTTTATCCCAAAAAAAATAAATACTAATTCTATCATTTTTAAAATAATAAAAGTCTTTTTTATTGCAATTTTACTCTCAAATTCTATTTATTTATCATTTTTTGAAAATCTTTTTACCCAAACTATAAGTCCTTTTCTTGCAATTTGGGGCTTAATTTTATTATTGAAAAATAAAAATGCTAAAAATTATTTTTGGATAGGTTTTTTTGTAGGAATTCTCTGGTTTTGGTGGCTAGGCTTATCTTCAATTTATTTTAATTTAAACTATTTAACCTTCATCATACCTCTTATTATTGGTCTTGTTTATGGCACACTTTTTAGTTTATGTTATTTATTAAAATTTGACTTTTTAAGGCTATGTGGAATTTTTTGCTTAAGTTTTATTCATCCACTTGGTTTTGATTGGCTTAATTGGGGTATTTTTACAGTATATGGTTTTTTTGATCCAAGTTATCGTGGTATTATTTCCTTATTTTTAATGGCTTATTTTATTTACGAAGGCTACATTTCAAGATATTACAAAATAGCTATAATTATTATTTTATTTTTTATAGGATTTCAATATAATGAAAAAGTTGCCTCAACCCTTAATGTAAAATACAAACTTATCAATACCAACATTTCTCAAGATCAAAAATTTTTACAAGCAAATCTTATCTTTCATTCTAATGATTTAATCAAACAAATTATACAAGCTATAGAAGAAAAAAAACAACTTATAATCTTGCCTGAAACTGCCTTTGCATTTAATTTAAAAAATACCCAATATGAATCTATACTTAAAAATTTATCTCATCGCATTACTATTATCACAGGAGCATTTAATGTCGAAAAAAATCTTGTTTATAATAGTACTTATATTTTTAAACAAGGTCATGTTTATATTTTAAATAAACATTTTCTAGTTCCTTTTGGAGAGAAAATTCCATTTTTTGCAAATTTTATAAAAAAATACTTTTTAAAAAATATTGAAGAATTTACACCAGGTCCAATACAAAGCAAATATCAACTTAACAATCAAATCATTACTAATGCCATTTGCTATGAAGCTACAAAAGAACGTAATTATAAAAATTCACAAATTATTATAGCTTTAAGTAATAACGCCTGGTTTAATAATAGTACTGAATATAAATTACAACAACTCTTAATGAAATTTTATTCAAGTAAATATGGTGTTAGTGTTTATCATGCAACAAATGCTAAAGAAAGTATAATCATATTACCAAAAAAAAGATTGATTGAAGAATGGAAAAAATTCTTGAATGAAAATTTTAATTTTTAAAAAAAATAATATTATCATTTTGGTTTTAAGGTAATTTAAGTTATTATGTTTTATAATTACATAAAGCATTTGACTTAGAGGGGTTTTTGCCCCAGCTAAATAAAAAATTTATTTAGCCTCCTTCCTAACTTTTATATTTATGGGGGATATTTTTATAAATATCCCTCTAAGTCAAATTAATTATTGACTAATATGCAAACCTAGATTTCTTAAGTTTGCATATTTAAAAAATTAAAGTAGACTTTTAAATTTTTCTAAAGCGTCAAGCTTCTCCCAAGGATAATCTTTTTGTCCTACTTGTCCACGTGCTGCTACATCTGCATAAAGAAAAGTATCTTTACTTGGTTTATCTAAATGGAATTTATCACGGATCCAATTTGGTGTTAATGCAAAATTTTCCATTACAA